>NZ_JBISWJ010000040.1:0-16467 GCF_044462225.1 Kocuria kalidii
TCCGCGCCCCGGTGACGACGACGCCCGGTCACCTCCTCCAGGAGGCGACCGGGCGTCGTCGTGACCGGCGGACCGCGCTCAGCTCTCGGGCTCGTGCGGGATGCCGGCCCACAGGGCGGCCCCCACGATGCCGGCGTTGTTGCGGAGCTCGGCGACCTTCACCGGCGTGCGCAGCTCGAGGAAGGGCAGGAACTTGTCCGCCTTCTTGGAGACCCCGCCGCCCACGATGAACAGGTTGGGGGAGAACAGGAACTCCACGTGGCCGAAGTAGCGCTGCAGCCGGGTGGTCGCCCACTTCTTCCACGGCATGTCCTCGCGCTCGCGCGCGGACGCCGACGCCTTCGTCTCGGCGTCGTGGCCGTCGATCTCCAGGTGGCCCAGCTCGGCGTTGGGAACGAGCTTGCCGTTGAGGATGAGGGCGGAACCGATGCCGGTGCCCAGGGTGATCACGATCACGAGGCCCTTGACGCCGCGGCCGGCGCCGTAGACGGCCTCGGCCAGGCCCGCTGCGTCGGCGTCGTTGAGGGCCTCGACCGGGCGGCCGAGCCGCTCGGTCATGAGCGCGTCGACGTCCGTGCCGATCCAGGCCTTGTCGATGTTGGCCGCCGAGAGGGCGACGCCCTCCTTGATGATCGCCGGGAACACGATGCCGACCGGCGAGTCCGGGGCCGGTGCCTCGGGACGGGCCTGCAGCTCCGCGACGATCTGCTCCACCACCTCGGCGACCTTCTCCGGGGTGGCCGGGCGGGGCGTGGGGATCCGGAAGCGCTCGCCGACGAGGTCGCCGGTGTCGAGGTCCACGATCCCGCCCTTGGTCCCGGTGCCCCCGAAGTCGATGCCGATGACGCGGCGGTTCGGCACGGCTGCGACGTCGCGGTCTGGTGTGGTCATGGGGCGGTCCTCTCGTGGGCCGTGGTCGGCTGATCAGTGGGCAGTCTACGGCAGGGCCTCTACGGCAGGGTGAGGATGTCCGCGCCGTCCTCGGTGACGACCAGCGTGTGCTCGAACTGCGCGCTGCGCAGCCGGTCGCGGGTGGTCACGGTCCAGTCGTCGTCCCACTGCTCCCACTGGATCGTGCCGAGGGTCAGCATGGGCTCGATGGTGAAGACCATGCCGGGGACCATGAGGGTGGCGTAGGAGGGCGCGGCGTCGTAGTGGGGCACGATGAGGCCGGAGTGGAACTCCCGGCCGACCCCGTGGCCGGTGAAGTCGCGGACCACGCCGTAGCCGAAGCGCCGGGCGTACTTCTCGATGACGCGGCCGATGACGTTGATCTCGCGCCCCGGCCGGACCGCCTTGACGGCCCGGCCCAGCGCCTCCTCGGTGCGCTCGACGAGCAGGCGGGACTGCTCGTCGACCTCGCCGACCAGGAACATCCGATTGGTGTCGCCGTGGAAGCCGTTCTTGTAGGCCGTGACGTCCAGGTTGATGATGTCGCCCTCCTCCAGCACCGTGGAGTCGGGGATGCCGTGGCAGATCACCTCGTTGAGGGACGTGCAGATCGACTTCGGGAAGCCCCGGTAGCCCAGGCAGGACGGGTAGGCCCCGTGGTCGCACAGGTACTCGTGGGCGATCCGGTCGAGCTCGTCCGTGGTGGTGCCGGGCACGGCCGCCCGCCCGGCCTCCTGCAGGGCGCGGGCGGCGATCCGGCCCGCCTCGCGGACGAGCTCGATCTCGTCCGGGGTGTAGACGTTGCCGCCGCGGCCCTCGTCCGGCTCCTCCCGCCCCACGTACTCGGGGCGCTCGATGGTCGCCGGCACGGGCCGGCCGGGGCTCACGGAGCCGGGGGCGAGAGCCCCGACCGGTGCGGTGCCGCCGGGAGCGGGGGCGGTGAGATTGTGCGTGGGCACGGGTGTCTGGACCTCCTGGATCGGGTGTGCCGGCCCCGTCCGGGCCGGTCCGGGCCTAGGATCTACCCTAGCGCGCCGGGTACGGAGCCGGCCCGGACCCCGGGCCCGGCGGCCACCGAGAGGAGAGGTCATGACCGAGTTCTGGTTCAACACCTACACCCACCAGGTCGAGGAGGGTCCGCAGTCGGACTACCGCAAGCTGCTGGGCCCCTACGCCACGCGCGAGGAGGCGCAGAACGCGCTGAGGACCGCGGCGGAGCGCACCCGGAAGTGGGACGAGGAGGACCGCGCCTTCGAGGAGGGCTGAGCCGGCGCGGACGCGACGGCGTCCTCGGCGGTCGCTCCCCGGTCGCGCCTCAGAAGCTGTGCTCGGGGCCCGGGAAGGTCCCGGAGCGCACGTCCTCGACGTAGCGGCCCACGGCGCCGGAGACCACGTCGTGGAGGTCCGCGTACTGCCGGACGAAACGCGGCATCCGGCCCCGGCGCAGTCCCAGCATGTCCTGCCACACGAGCACCTGCCCCGTGGTCCCCGGCCCGGCCCCGATGCCCACGGTCGGGATGCCGAGCGCGGCGTCCACCGCCGCGGCGGTCTCCGCCGGGACCATCTCCATCACCAGGCAGAACGCCCCGGCGGCCTCGAGGGCGCGGGCGTCCTCCAGGAGCGTGCGTGCCGCGTCGCCGCGGCCCTGCACCCGGTAGCCGCCCAGGGCGTGCTCGCTCTGCGGTGTGAAGCCCACGTGGGCGACCACGGGCACCCCCGCCTGCACCATGGCCTGCACGTGCGGGGCGAACCACGCCCCGCCCTCGAGCTTCACGGCGTGCGCCCCGCCCTCCTTGAGGAAGCGCACCGCGGTGGTCACCGCCTGTTCGGGGGAGCCCTCGTAGGAGCCGAAGGGGAGGTCCACCACCACGAAGGCGCGCTCGGCGGCACCCGAGACGGCCCGGCACATCGGCAGCAGCTCGTCCACCGTGACGGGAAGGGTGGACGAGTGGCCCAGGACGTTGTTGCCCGCGGAGTCGCCCACCAGCAGCGAGTCCACGCCGGCCGCGTCGAAGATCGCGGCCGTCAGGGCGTCGTAGCACGTGAGCATCGTGAACTTCTCGCCACGGCGCTTGGCCTCGCGCAGGTGGTGCGTGCGCACGCGGCGCACGTCCAGCGCACCCGGCTCCGGGCGGGGGGTCTCCTCGGTCATGGGCCCAGCCTATCGCTCCACCCCGCGCGCCCGCCCGTCCGCAGGGCGCGCCGGGGCGGAGCGTTAGAGTGGGCGGGACAGCAATCGCGCCCGTCCGGCGGGACACATGCGGGCGGCCGGAGCCGCGGGCAGGAAGACGAGGAAGACAACCATGGACCGTCAGCAGGAGTTCGTCCTCAGGACCATCGAGGAGCGCGACGTCCGCTTCGTGCGCATGTGGTTCACGGACGTGGTGGGCAGCCTCAAGTCGGTGGCCCTGGCCCCCGCCGAGGTCGAGGCGGCCTTCGAGGAGGGGCTGGGCTTCGACGGCTCCTCCATCGAGGGCCTGTCACGGGTCTCGGAGGCGGACATGCTCCTGCAGCCCGACCCCTCCACCTTCCAGATCCTGCCCTGGCGCAGCGAGACGGAGCCCACGGCGCGGATGTTCTGCAACATCCTGACCCCGGACGGCGAGCCCTCGTCCTCCGATCCGCGCGGCGTGCTCAAGCGCGTCCTGGAGAAGGCCTCGGACATGGGGTTCACCTGCTACACGGCGCCCGAGATCGAGTTCTACCTGCTGACGTCCCCGGACCTGGACGCCGACGGAAAGCCGACGCCGGTGGACCAGGAGGGCTACTTCGACCACGTGCCGGGCGGTGTGGTGCAGGACTTCCGCCGCAAGGCCGTCAACATGCTCGAGGCCGTCGGGATCTCCGTCGAGTTCTCCCACCACGAGGCGGGCCCCGGCCAGAACGAGATCGACCTGCGCTACGCCGACGCCCTGCAGACGGCCGACAACATCATGACCTTCCGCACGGTGATCAAGGAGGTCGCCCTCTCCCAGGGCCTGTACGCGACGTTCATGCCGAAGCCCTTCACGGAGCACCCGGGCTCCGGCATGCACACCCACTTCTCGCTGTTCGAGGGGGACACCAACGCCTTCTTCGAGGCGGGCTCCGAGTTCCGCCTCTCCCGCACGGCCGGGCACTTCATCGCCGGCATCCTGCGGCACGCGCCCGAGTTCACGTCGGTGACCAACCAGTTCGTGAACTCCTACAAGCGGCTCTGGGGCGGGGGAGAGGCCCCCTCCTACCGGTCCTGGGGGCACAACAACCGCTCCGCGCTCGTGCGGGTGCCCCTGTCCAAGCCGGACAAGGTGCAGGCCGCGCGGATCGAGTACCGGGGCATCGACTCGGCCACGAATCCGTACCTGTCCTACGCGGCCCTGCTGGCCGCCGGGCTGCGGGGCATCGAGAACGAGTACGAGCTGCCCCCCGTCGAGCTGGACGACGTCGCGGCGATGAGCTCCGCGGAGCGCCGGGCACTCGGCCACCACCCGCTCCCCTCGAGCCTCTACGACGCCATCCGGGAGACCGAGGAGTCGGAGTTCATGGCGGAGCTGCTCGGGGAGCAGGTCTACGACTACTTCCTGCGCAACAAGCGCCGGGACTGGAACGACTACCGCCGGGTCGTCACCCACTTCGAACTCAAGAACAACCTCGGCATCCTCTGAGCCCCGGACGGACCGCCCCATGACGCACCCTCCCCAGTCCGCCGCCCCCGACCCCGTCGCCACCGGCCGGCTCATCAAGGTCGGCTTCGCGGACACGGGCAACGCCCAGCGCTGGCTCCGCTTCCCGGAGCTCGCCGAGGTCGACCTGGACCGGCTGCTGGAGGGCCTGGCACTGTCGGCGTCGCCCGACGTCGCGCTGCGGCTCACCGTCCGTCTCCTCGAGGGGTCCCCGGAGCTGGCCGAGCGGATCAACGGCGGCCCGGAGGCCTCCGAGACCATGTTCCGGCTGCTGGGAGCCTCCGAGGCGCTCGGCGAGTTCCTGATCCGGCGCCCGGAGCACCTGGACCTGCTCGCGGAGCCCGCCGCCGCGGAGCCCGACGAGATCCCCGCGGAGCAGTTCCGCGACGCCCTGCTGGCGGCGGTGGGCGCCGACCCGGCCGCGCGCACCCCGGTCGCCGCGGAGACCGGCGACGCCGTCTGCAGCGCACTGCGCGTGGCCTACCGGCGGGAGCTGGCGCGCATCGCGATCCGCGACGTCGGCGCCCTCTACCCGGCCGACCACATGCCCGCGGTGGGCCGGCAGCTGGCCGACCTCGCCGCCGCGGCCCTCGAGGCGGCGCTCGCGGTGTCCCGGGCGGAGGCGGCAGGCACCTGGGCTCCCGACCTGGTCGACCGGGTGCGGCTCGCCGTGATCGGGATGGGCAAGTGCGGGGCGCGGGAGCTCAACTACATCTCCGACGTGGACGTCGTGCACGTCATGGCCGTCGACGACCCGGAGGGCGCGGAGCCGCTGGAGGGCACGGAGGCCACGCGGATCGGCACGGCCCTGGCCGCGGGCACGGCCCGGGCGATCATGGCCCGCGGCACGGAGCCCCCGCTGTGGGAGGTGGACCCCAACCTCCGGCCCGAGGGCAAGGACGGCCCGCTCGTGCGCACCCTGGACTCGCACGTGCGCTACTACGAGCGGTGGGCCGAGTCCTGGGAGTTCCAGGCCCTGCTCAAGGCCCGGCCCATCGCCGGGGACGCCGAGCTCGGAGCCGCCTACCGGACGGCGATCGACCCGTACGTCTGGCGCAGCGCCGCACGCGAGGGGTTCGTCGAGTCGGTGCAGGCGATGCGGCGCCGGGTGACGGACAACATCGCGTCCGCGGACGCCGAGCGGCAGATCAAGCTCGGACCCGGCGGGCTGCGCGACGTGGAGTTCACCGTCCAGCTGCTGCAGCTCGTGCACGGGCGCACCGACGAGCGGGTCCGGACCCAGGCCACGACCGACTCCCTGGGCGCGCTCTCCGAGGGGGGCTACATCGCCCGCCAGGACAGTGAGCAGTTCTCCGCCCACTACCGGTGGCTGCGCCTGCTCGAGCACCGCATCCAGCTGTTCCGGCTGCGGCGCACCCACCTCATGCCGAGCGGCGAGCGGGAGCTCACCGTCATCGCCCGGTCCGTGCGCGGGGCCGCGGACACCGCCCGCCCCTCCGCCGACTCCCTGCTCGAGGAGTGGCGCAGGATCAAGCGCAGCGTGCGGGGCATGCACGAGCGGATCTTCTACCGGCCGCTGCTGGCCGCGCTGGCGCACCTGCCCGAGACCGACACCCGGCTGTCGGCCGAGTCCGTGCGGGACCGGCTGGCCGCGCTCGGCTACCAGGACCCGAAGGCCGCCGTGCGGCACATCGAGGCGCTCACCCGCGGGGTGAGCCGGCGGGCCGAGATCCTGCGCACCCTCCTGCCGGTGCTCCTGTCCTGGCTGGCCGACGGGGTCGACGCCGACGCCGGGCTGCTCGGCTTCCGGCGGCTCTCCGAGTCGCTGGGGACCACGCCGTGGTTCCTGCGGCTGCTGCGCGACTCGAACGCCGCCGCCGAGCGCCTGTGCCAGATCCTCTCGAGCTCCCGCTACGTCGCGGACCTGTTGGAGAACTCGCCCGAGGCGACCGCGTGGCTCGGCCAGGACGAGGAGCTCTGCCCCGTGCCCTTCGAGACCCTGTGGAGCGAGATCCACGCCCAGATGGCGCGCCACCCCGACCCGGGGGAGGCCGTGCGGATGATCCGGCTGATCCGCCGCCGCGAGGAGCTGCGGGTGGCGCTCGCGGACACCTCCGGGCTGCTCGACGTCGAGCAGGTCGTGGAGGCGCTGTCCGACATCGACCGGGCCTGCGTCCTCGGCGCCCTGCACGTGGCGGAGCGGGAGGTCTACGAGCGCTCCGGGCGGCTCGCCGACGTCCTCGTGGTCGCGATGGGCCGGCAGGGCGGGCGGGAGATCGGCTACGGCTCCGACGCCGACGTCATGTACGTCTACGCCCCGGTGGGGGACGCCGACCCCGGGGCGGCCCGGGAGCAGGCCGAGACGCTGCTGCAGCGGATGGCGCAGCTCCTCAAGGCGCCCTGCTCGCCGCCCATCGTGGCGGAGCGCGTCCTGGAGATCGACAACGACCTGCGCCCCGAGGGCAAGCAGGGCCCGATGGTGCGCTCCGTCGAGTCCTACGCCGAGTACTACGCCCGCTGGGCGCAGACCTGGGAGTTCCAGGCGCTCACGCGGGCGCTGCCCCTGGCCGGCAGCGACGACCTGGCCGAGTCCTTCCGCCGTGTCATCGACCCGCGCCGCTACCCCGCGGAGTTCACGGAGCGGCAGCTGCTGGAGGTCCGGCGGATGAAGGCGCGCGTCGAGAACGAGCGGATGCCCCGGGGCGCGGACCCGTCCCGGCACGTGAAGCTGGGGCGGGGCGGGCTCTCGGACGTGGAGTGGCTCGTCCAGACGCTGCAGCTGCAGCACGGGCACCGGATCCCGGCGCTGCGCACCACGGGCACCCTGCGGGCCCTGCACGCCGCGGAGGCGGCGGAGCTCGTGAGCGCCGAGGACGCCGCCGCCCTGGCCGCGGCGTGGCGTCTGGCCACCGCCGTGCGCAACGGCAACGTGCTGCGCACCGGGCGCCGCTCCGACGCCCTGCCCTCGAAGCGGGCCGACCTCGAGGCGGTGGCGCGCTGGTGCGGCTATCCCCACGGCGGCGCCGGCCGGCTCGAGGAGGACTATCTGCGCACCACCCGCAAGGCACGGGCCGTGTTCGAGCGGATCTTCTACGGGCACTGAGCGCACCGGCGGAACCGTGAGCACGGGGAAGGCCCCGGACCCCGACGAGGGGTCCGGGGCCTTCCCCGTGCGGCTCCTGCGGCTCAGACGCCGTAGTAGAGCGAGAACTCCAGCGGGTGCGGGACCACGGAGAGCGGCTTGAGCTCGAACTCGCGCTTGTACTCGATCCAGGACCGGATGGTGTCCTCGGTGAAGACGTCACCGGCGAGCAGGAACTCGTGGTCCTCCTCGAGGGCCAGCAGCGCCTCCTCCAGCGAGGCCGGGGCCTTCTTGATGTCCTTGGCCTCCTCGGCGGGCAGCTCGTAGAGGTCCTTGTCGATCGGGTCGGTCGGCTCGATGCGGTTGCGGATGCCGTCGAGGCCCGCCATCAGCTGCGCGGCGAACGCCAGGTACGGGTTGCACGAGGGGTCCGGGGCGCGGAACTCGAGGCGCTTGGCCTTCGGGTTCGTGCCCGTGATCGGGATGCGGATGCCGGCGGAGCGGTTGCCCTGCGAGTACACCATGTTGACCGGCGCCTCGAAGCCCTTGACCAGGCGACGGTACGAGTTCACCGTCGGGTTGGTGAAGGCGAGCACGGCGGAGGAGTGCTCGAGCAGGCCGCCGATGTACCAGCGGGCGAGGTCGGACAGCCCCGCGTAGCCCTTCTCGTCGTAGAACAGCGGCTCGCTGCCCTTCCACAGGGACTGGTGGCAGTGCATGCCGGAGCCGTTGTCGTTGAAGACGGGCTTGGGCATGAACGTGGCCGACTTGCCGAAGGCGTCCGCGGTGTTCTTGATGACGTACTTGAACTTCTGCAGGTCGTCGGCGGCCTTGGTCAGGGTGTTGAACCGGTAGTTGATCTCGGCCTGACCGGGCGCGCCCACCTCGTGGTGCGAGCGCTCGACCTCGAGGCCGACCTCGTCGAGGGCCACGCACATCGCGTCGCGCAGGTCGGCCTGCTTGTCGACCGGGGAGACGGGGAAGTAGCCGCCCTTGGTGGCGGTCTTGTTGCCCAGGTTCCCGCCCTCCTCCTTGCGGCCGGTGTTCCAGGCGGCCTCGTCGGAGTCGATGGCGTAGAAGGAGCCCTGCGGCTGGACGTCGTAGCGGACGTCCTCGAAGATGAAGAACTCGGCCTCGGACGCGAAGTTGGCGACGTCCGCGATGCCGGTCGAGGCCATGTACGCCTCGGCGCGCTCGGCGACGCCGCGGGGGTCGCGGTGGTAGGGCTCACCGGTGCGGGGGTTCACGATCGAGCAGGCGACCACGAGGGTCTTCTCGACGCGGAAGGGGTCCACGAAGGCGGACGTCGGGTCCGGGATGAGCTGCATGTCGGACTCGGCGATGCCCTGGAACCCACGGATGGAGGAGCCGTCGAACAGCTGTCCGTGCTCGAAGAAGTCGTCGTCCACCGACTTGGCCGGGAGGTTGAAGTGCTGCTGCACGCCGGGCATGTCCGTGAACCGGACGTCGACGAAGACGATCTCCTCGTCCTTGATGAACGCGAGGACTTCCTCGGGTGTCTGGAACATGTGCTGTTCTCCTTGATTAGGTGGGCTGGACCGCCGTGCCGGGAGCACTCGAGCGGCGTCCGTTTCCGGGTACCACGCTACGGACCGGGCATTAAGACCCCGTGTCCCGCGTGTTTCCTCGGTGTAACGCAGCCGACATCGGCGGGCCACGGTCCCCGTCAGTCTAGGGGAGGTCGTCCCCGATACCCTGAGGACATGATCGACAGACGCGACGTGGGCTCCTGGCTCGAGGGGCCGGGGACCGGCCGGCAGCGGTACCCCGGGGAGCGCCTCGGGCGCCCCGAGGAGGGGCCGGGGTCCGTGGGGCGGGTCGGGCGGAGGATCGTGGCCCTCGTCCTGGACTGGTACCTGTGCTGGGCCCTCGCCCAGTGGCTCGTGCCCGGGTGGAACGAGCAGGGCCTGATGACGCTGGCGTTCCTGTTCGTGCTCAACGTCCTGCTGGTCGGCGCGACCGGGCACACCCCGGGGCACCTGCTGCTGGGGCTGCAGGTGCAGACGCTGGCCGGGCGGCCGGCGGGCTTCGCCCGCGCCGTGGTGCGCTCGCTGCTGCTGTGCCTCGTGGTCCCGGCGGTCGTGTTCGACCCGGACCAGCGCGGCCTGCACGACCGTGCGGTGGACACGGTCCTGGTCCGCACCCGCTGACCCTCCCGCCGGGGAGAGCACCCGGGGGAGGGTGTCCGGCGACGACGACGGTGCCCGCCGCCCGGTGGGGGCGACGGGCACCGTCGTCGGAGAGGCGTGCGGGTCAGCGGCCGCGCGTGGCCCGGCGGTCCGGGCGGGCGCGCATGGGGTCCACGCCCTTGGGGATCGGCAGGCGGTTGCCCAGCGTGCTGATCCGCTTGTGCACGGTCTGCACCTCCTGCTGGGTGAGCTTCTTGTCGAGCTTCTTCATCTGCTTGGAGAGCTCGCGCAGCGGCACCTGGCCCTCTCCCTTGCCGGTCTTGATGACGTGGATCGGCACGTTCTGGATCACGGGTGTGATCCGGCGGCGCTCCTTCGCGACGAGCTTGTCGACGCGACCGGCGGGGCCCTCGGTCACGAGCACCACCCCGGGACGGCCGATGGCGCGGAAGATGAGGTCCCGGGTGCGGGGATCCATGGCGGCCGGCTGCTCCTCGACGATCCACCCCCGGCGCAGCGCCGAGAGCGCGGCGCCGGCCGCCCCGGGCTGGTCCTCGATCCGGGCGAACGCGGCGCGCTCCGCCCGCCGGGAGAGGTAGAACGAGGCGGCGAGCAGGGCGAACGGCAGACCGATGAGGAGCCCGGTGATCCAGTTGCCGAGCAGGACGCCGATGAGCAGGAAGACCAGGAGGACCCCGAGGCCGATCAGCAGCATCCACCAGCCGATGTTGGGCTCGACCTTGCGGGTCATCGCGAAGACCTGCTTGATCTGGCTGAGGAAGCCGGGCCCCTTGGTCGCCTTCCGCTGCTTCTTCGCCTCGCGCTTCTGCGCCCGGGTGGGCTTCCCCGTGGGCTTGCCGGTCGGCTTCCCGGTCGGCTTCGCCGCCGGCTTCCCGGGTGCGGTGGATCGCGACGTCGGGCGCGACTTGGCGTGGGAGGGTGACACGTTGAGACCTCGTCCTGTGGTGCGGTGGCGGCGGTTCGGCGGATCCGCGGCCGGGCGTGGCGAGACGCCCCGCCGCGGATCCGTCCTACAGTTTAGCGGGTGGGCGCGACCGCGCCCGGACGGTCCTCAGCCGAGGCGCTGGACCAGGGACGAGGCCTCCTGCGAGGCGCTGCCGGTGTCCTCGATGTGCGCCAGGTGGGACGGGATCTCCCGGCCGGACTTCTCCATGGCACGGGCCCAGAGCCGGCCGGCACGGTAGGAGGAACGGACCATGGGGCCGGCCATGACGCCCAGGAAGCCGATCTCCTCGGCCAGCGCGGAGAGCTCCACGAACTCCTCGGGCTTGACCCACCGGTCGATCGGGTGGAACAGCGGCGAGGGGCGAAGGTACTGGGTCAGCGTGATGATGTCGCACCCCGCGTCGTTGAGGTCGCACAGGGCCTCGTGGATCTCCTCGTTCGTCTCGCCCATGCCGAGGATGAGGTTGGACTTCGTGATCATCCCGGCGTCCTTGCCCTGGGTGATGACGTCCAGGGAGCGCTCGTACGTGAACGCGGGCCGGATCTGGCGGAAGATGCGCGGCACCGTCTCGACGTTGTGCGCGAAGACCTCCGGTTCGGCGTCGATGACCTGCTGCAGCCGGTCCGGCTTGCCCTGGAAGTCGGGGATCAGGATCTCCACGCCGGTGTTGGGGTTCAGCGTGTGGATCGCGCGGATGGTCTCCGCGTACAGCCAGGCCCCGCCGTCGTCCAGGTCGTCACGGGCCACGCCGGTGACGGTCGCGTAGCGCAGGCCCAGCTCCTTGACGGACTCGGCCACCTTGCGCGGCTCCGTCACGTCCAGCGGGTCCGGCCTGCCGGTGGCGATGTCGCAGAAGTCGCAGCGACGGGTGCACTTGGAGCCGCCGATCAGGAAGGTGGCCTCCCGGTCCTCCCAGCACTCGTAGATGTTGGGGCAGCCGGCCTCCTCGCACACCGTGTGCAGGCCCTTGCCGCGGGCGAGCGACTTCAGCTCCTGGAACTCCGGGCCCATCCGGGCCGTGTTCTTCAGCCAGGACGGCTTCTTCTCGATCGGTGTCTCGGCGTTGCGCGCCTCGACACGCAGCAGGCGGCGGCCCTCGGGGGCAACGGTCATGGTCGGTCTCCTTGTCGAGATGTCGACGGTGGTGCGCCGGTGGCCCCGGTGGTCCCGGGGCGGCGCGGGTCAGCTGACGGCGGTCGGCCAGGGCAGCGGGCCCGGGGTTCCTGACACGACGAACTGTTCGCACAACTCGTCCTGGCGGGCGGTTATTTCCTGCTCCATCCGTGCGGCCACGGTCTCGGGGGTCACGAGCCGGCCCGTCTCCTGCGAGAGGCTCGTGACGGAGGCGTCGGTGATGCCGCAGGGGATGATCCTGCCGAAGGGGCGCAGGTCGTTGGAGCAGTTCAGGGCGAAGCCGTGCATGGTGGCCCGCCGGGAGACCTGCACCCCGATCGCCGCGATCTTGCGGTCCGGCCCGTGCTCGTCCGCGGGCACCCACGCCCCGGAGCGCCCGGCCACGGTGGTGGCCCGCACCCCGAAGTCCGCGACCACGGCCAGGAGGATCTCCTCGAGCAGGCGCACGAAGCGCACGACGTCGATGGGCGTGGTCAGCCGCACGACGGGGTAGCCGACGAGCATGCCGGGGCCGTGGTAGGTCAGCTTGCCGCCGCGCCCGATCTCCACGACCTCGGTCCCGTCGTCCGGGTACTCGTGGGGCTCGGCGCGCCGCCCGGCGGTGTAGACGGGAGGGTGCTCCAGCAGGAGCACGGTGTTGTCCCGTGCGCCCGCGACGACCTCGCGGTGGACGTTCCGCTGCAGCTCCAGCGCCGAGCGGTAGTCGACGAGGTGCGGTTCGAAGCCGAGCCGTTCGAAGCAGAGGGACATGGTGCCAGCCTATCGCGCTCCACCGCCGCGCGGGTGGGCCCCGGGCCTGTGGACGGACCGGACGGCGGCGGAGGCCGGGCAGGCATGCTGGACGGCATGGAGCAGCGTCCCGCCGCGCACGGCGGCCAGCACGAGACCTCCCGCACCCTGTCCGCCTCCGCACGGGCACGGCTCGCCGCGGCGCTGCGGGAGGACCGCACGGGGGCCCGTCCCGGCCCGTTCGTCGGCACGCCCGCGGAGGACGGGCCGGCGCCCCCGCGGCTCCCGCCCGAGGACGGCCTGGAGCCGGTGCACCGCCTGGGCGGGAGCTCCTGGCTGGTGCGCGAGGTGCGCTCGGGGGAGCAGTTCGTCCTGCGGGCCTGCCCGGCGGAGCCCGGCCCGCAGCGCGACCGGTCGTGGCGCGCGGTCCGGTCCCTCGCCGTGGCGCTCGCGGGCAGGGAGGATCCCTGCGTCGTCGCCGTGCGCGGCCTGCTGGGCCCGGTGGAGGCGCCGGTGGGGCTGGTCGAGGACTTCCTGGCGGGTGGCTCCCTCGCCGAGCGGCTGTCCGGGCGGGACCGGCTCGACCCCGTCGCCGTGGCCTCGGTGCTCCGCGACGCCGCGACCGGGCTGGCGGCGCTGCACGCCCTGGGCCGGTGCCACGGAGGGCTCACCGCGCGGCAGATCCTGTTCCGGACCCCGGAGCGGCAGGAGGGGCACGGGACACCGGAGGGCGCGGCGGCCGCGGGCGCCGCCGCCGTGCGTGCGGGCACGACGGCCGGCAGACCGGAGGACGACGTCCGCGATCTCGCGGTGGTCGGGTGGGCGGCGCTCACCGGCCGGTCCCCCTCCGACGACGCCCACCGGGTGCCCCTGGCCGTGCTGCGCCCCGATGCACCCTCCGGTCTCGTCCGGGCGGTCGAGGCCTCCCTCGACGCCGATCCCTCGGCCCGGCCGACCGCGCGGGAACTGGCCGACCGGCTCGCGTCGCCCCACGAGCCGGGCCCCGGGGCCGGGGCCGCACCCACGACGCGCCCGGCCCGGAGGCCGGGCCGGGGCGGCGGCAGCACCCCCACGACGGACCCGTCGCGGTCGGCCACCGGCCGCCGGCTCCTGCTCGGCGGGGGCCTGGCGCTGGTGCTGGCCTCCGGGGCCGCCGTCCTGCTGGGGCAGCAGGACTCATCGCCTCGGCCGTCCCCGGCGGTGACGGCACGAGCGACGGTGACGGCGGCCCTGCCCGTCACCTCCGAGCCGTCGGGCCCGGCGGCGCACGGCGGCGCACGGCCCGACGCGACGCCGCCGGCCACGGCCGCGGATCCCCGGCGGGCGGTGCGCGAGCTCGTGGCGCGGCGGGGTGCGGCGCTGCGCACGGGCGACGCCCGGCTGCTGGAGGAGGTGTACGCGCCCGGGGCCGACGCCGCGGCGGCCGACCGGGAGGCCATCGCTCACGCGGACGGGGCGGGCGACGGGGTCTTCGACGAGCTCCTGCTCGAGGTCGAGAGCGTCCGCGACCCACCGCCGGGGACAGCGGCGGGGTCCTCCGAGCCGGGCACCGTCGCCCTGCTGGCCGAGGTGCGGGTGGACGGCTACCGTGGCGAGCCGGACGGCGCCCCGTCCGTGGTGCCGTCCGGCCGGGGATGGTTGCAGACGGTGGTCGTCACCCTGGTCGACGGCGAGCGGGGCTGGCGGCTGGCCCGGGTGGAGCCCGCGGCCGGGGCGCCTCCCCGGACGGGGGCGGACCCGGCACGGGAGGACCCCCGGGGCTGACGTGCGGCGCCGGGGGCCCTGGGGGTGCGGGACGGGTCACCAGAGGGTGGCGACCGCCATGTTGATCAGCGCCAGGCCGCCGACGGCGTGGGCCAGGCCGGTCGAGACGGTCTCGCCGCGTCGGGTCCTCCGCTGGCCCAGGAAGGCGGCGACCGCCACCGCGAGGGCCACGAGGAGCTTCACGGCGACCTTGGCGTGGTTGACGTCGCCGTCGCCCATCTCGTGGATGCCCACGAGCAGGACGCCGGTCACCAGGCTCAGCAGCGAGGCGTGGAACTGGCCGGGGGACACCGTCGGGCGCCTCAGGGTGTAGATCCAGGTGCCCACGATGATCGCGGCGCCGACGAGGTGGAGGAGGACGAGGAGGCCGGTCAGGAAGGTCATGCCACCGACCCTAGCGGAGCCCCGTCCGCGCACGCCGGGAGGGCGTGCTCCGAGTGTTCAGGAACACGCCCTCCCGGTGCGGTCGGTCCTCCGCAGGCGTCCAGCGGCGGCCGTGGGCGGGGGCCGGACCGCCTAGAGCCCCACCTCCGACTCGAAGCGGCCCTCCTCCAGGCGCGCCTTGAGCGCCTGGAGGAAGCGGCCGGCGTCCGCGCCGTCGACCAGGCGGTGGTCGTAGGTCAGCGACAGGTAGCACATCTGCCGGATGGCGATGGTGTCGTTGCCGTCCGCGTCGGCGACGACCATCGGCCGCTTCACGATCGACCCCGTGCCGAGGATGGCGACCTGCGGCTGGTTGATGATCGGGGTGTCGAACAGGGCACCGAAGGAGCCGATGTTCGTGATCGTGAAGGTGCCGCCGGTGAGGATGTCCGGCGTGATGTTGCCGTCCTTGGCCCGGGCCCCGAGCTCGGCGATCTGCTTGGCCAGACCACCGAGGTTGAGGTCGCCGGCGTCCTTGATGACCGGCACCAGCAGGCCCCTCGGGGTGTCCACCGCGATGGCGAGGTTCTCGGAGTCGTTGTAGACGATCTCCTTCTCGGCCTCGCGGAAGGTGGCGTTGAGCTTGGGGTGCGCCTGCAGGGCCTCGGCCACCGCCTTGGCGAAGAACGGCAGGAAGGTGAGCTTGGCCCCTTCCCGCTCCTGGAACTGTGCCTTCGCCTTGTTGCGCAGCGTCGCCACGCGCGTCATGTCGACCTCGGTCACCTGGGTCAGCTGGGCCGACTCCTGGAGCGACTCCCGCATGCGCTGCGCGATCGTCATCCGGATCCGCGGGGCCTTCTCCGTGGTCCCCCGCTTGGCGTCCGCCTTCGGGGCGACCTTCTCCGGCGCGGCCTTCTGCTCCGGTGCGGCAGCGGCGGACTCGGCCGGTGCCTCGGCGCCCTTCTGCTGCTCCGCCGCGGCCAGCACGTCCTGCTTGCGGATGCGACCGCCCACGCCGGTGCCGGTGAGCGCGGAGAGGTCGACGCCCTCCTTCTTGGCGAGCTTGCGCACCAGCGGCGTCACGTAGGACGAGGTGTCCCCGGACGGTGCCTCCTGCTTGTCGGTGCGGGCGCCGTCGCGCTGCTCGGCGTCCTGCTGACCGTCGCCCGAGGTGTCGGCCAGCACGGGCTCGTCGGTCTCGACCAGGGCCTCGTCGCGGGACGGGGCCTTCTCCTGCTTCCCGGTGGAGGAGCCCTCGTAGCCCTCGCCCCCGGAGGTGGGCTTCTTCGCGGGCTTCTCCTCGGCCTCCTCGGCGGAGGAGTCGCCCTCGCCGGAGGAGTCCTCGGCCGGCTGGTCCCCGGACGGGGCGGCGCCGGAGCCGATGACCGCCAGCACCTGGCCGACCTCCGCGTCCTCGTCCTCCTGCACCCGGATCTCCAGCAGGGTCCCGGCCACGGGGGAGGGGACCTCGGTGTCGACCTTGTCGGTGGAGACCTCCAGCAGCGGCTCGTCGACGGCGACCTCGTCACCGACCTCCTTGAGCCACCGGGTCACGGTGCCCTCGGTCACGGACTCGCCGAGCGCGGGCAGGGTGACCTCGCTGCCCTCGCCCGTCTCCTGGGCCTCGGCCTTCGGGGCCTTCTCCTGCCCGGAGTCCTTCCCGGAGGACTCCTGCTCGGCGGCCTCGTCGGTCGCCTCGGGGGTCTCGGCCTCGGTCGCGGCGTCCTCGGCCTCCTCGGCGGAGGAGTCGCCCTCGCCGGAGGA
>NZ_JBISWJ010000041.1:0-76068 GCF_044462225.1 Kocuria kalidii
CCGCCCCTCGTCGGGTGCGCTCAGGCGGTCACGCCTGCACCTCGAGCGCGTCGGCGATCAGCGTGCTCCCGTCGGAGAACTCGATGGTCTTCCCGATCGTGGAGGGGTCGTCCAGCACGGCCGCGATCACGAGCGCCACGTTGGCCCGGGAGGTCTTGTGGTCGCCCTCGCGGTCGCCGGTGGGCACCTCGATCGTGCCGGTCCCCTCGTCGTCGGTGAGGGCGCCGGGACCCACGATCGTCCAGTCCAGCGACGAGGCGCGCAGGTGGTCGTCCGCGTCCGCCTTGGCCTGGGCGTAGGCGTGGAAGGGATCGTCCTCGGGAATGCCGTGGTCCTGGCCGGCGCCGAAGTAGGAGACCATGACGAAGCGCTTGGCGCCGGCCATCACGGCCGCGTCCATCGCGCGGGTCGCCGCGTCCCGGTCCACGGCGTAGGTGCGCTCGGGGCTGCCGCCGCCGGCGCCGGCGCTCCACACCACGGCGTCGTGGCCCTCGAGCAGATCGGCGAGCTGCGCGACCGAGAGCTGCTCGACGTCGGCCACCGAGGGACTCGCACCGGTGTCCTCGACGTCCTGCGTGTGGTCGGGGTTGCGGAAGATGCTCGTGACGTCGTGACCGCCGGTCTTGAGCAGCTGGGAGAGGATGAGTGCGACCTTGCCGTGGCCGCCGATGATGGCTGTGCGGGACATGGGAGTGCTCCTTCGGGTGCAGAGGGGACGTGGTGTTCCTCCCCGACGCTAGCCCTGTCACCTCCGCAGGGACACGCCTCACGCGGAGGGCGAAACCGGGAATGCGCAGCACCCTGCCGGTCCGGGGCGCCGCCGGCTCGGGTAGCCTCGATGCGGCCCGTGATTCCCGACCGAAGGCTCCCCCGTGCTGATCTTCCAGATCCTGCTGTCCGTGATCGCCCTGGTCCTGCTGGTCGCCGCGCTGATCGACGGCGCGTGGACGCTCGCGCTCATCGCCGCGATGATGCTGCTGATCGCCCTCACCGGCGTGTTCGTCGCCTACCGCAGGGAGCAGCACCTGGGCCGCCGCTGACCCGGCCGGCCCCCTGCCGGCACGCCGCGGCGCCCGTCCGGCGGCCCCGGGGGATGCGCGGCGGCGCTGCGGCTACTCCGCGGCGTCCTGGATGCCGGTCACGGCGGTGAGGATGAACACCGAGTCCTCCACGGCCTCCACGGAGTGGCGCTCCACCGGGATGACGTGCAGCTGACCGGCCTCGAGCACCAGGTCCTCGCTCGAGGAGACGCGGATCCGCCCGTGCAGCACCTGCAGGCTCCCGGCGTACGGGGCGCTGTGCTCGGCGAGCACCGTGCCCTCCCTCATGGCCAGCAGGGTCTGGCGCAGCACCTTCTGGTGCAGCAGCCGCTCCGAGCTGCGGCCGTGGCCGTTGTGCCGGGCCTCGTTGAGGTGCTGCAGGGCGATCTCGTTCAGGTGCTGCATGGTTCTCCTCCTGGGTGGGTGATCCGGTCTCCCTCGACCACGGCGACGTCCCGCGGCGTCGCGGGGTTCGGCTGGCCGGGGCCCATGATGTGCTGGACGTCGTACCCGCGCAGCAGCAGGGCCTCGGCCCCGAGGGAGCGGTGGCGGGGCCGCCGGACCGGCTCCGCGCACTCGGTCGCGACGACGACGAGGCGCTGCGCACCGGACTCCTGCAGCAGCTCCACGGACTCCTCGGCGGAGTGTGCGGAGTGCCCCACGGTGTGGACGGTGTGCGCTGCCATGCCCCCACTCTAGTGAGGGTCGTCACCCGGGCACGGGTCGCACCGCGCCGGGGCGCGGCGGCGCGCCCGGGGAGGCAACCGCCCCGGGCGCCGCGGGCGCTCAGCTGCTCCCGGGGTCGTGCTGGACCCAGCGGATCGAGCCCGTGGGCGTCCTCCGGTCGCCGCCCAGCCGGGAGTTCCACGCCTCGTGGTCGGCCATGGTGAAGCGGCGGCCCGTCACCGTCGTCGCGACGACGCGGACGAACCGGTCCTTCACCCCCTCCTGCCAGGGGAACAGCGGCAGCTGCAGGGCCTCCATCAGGGCATGGCCGGGCCGGACGGCCTCTGCCTCGCCCTTGACGACCACGCTCCACGCCGTGGCGGTCGCCGGGTCGTGCCCGTCGATCTCGAGGGCGACCGGCAGGTCCGCGAGCGCTCCGCTCACCTTCGTGCCCAGGCCGGAGCGGAAGACGACCGTGTCGCGGTCGACCACGTAGTTGACGGGGAAGATCTCCGGCGCCCCGTCCACCACGACGGCCAGGCGGCCGACGCCGTCCGCCCGCAGCAGCTCCCAGCACTCGTCGGGCGAGAGCTCCTCCACGTCCTTCCGGTACCACTCCACCGTCGTCCCCTTCCCGTGCGCCTCGGCTGCCCGGACGTGCCCGGCCACCACCTCCCAACCTACGGCGCCGCCCCCGCCGACGGAACAGGACCTCCCGCGCCGACCCGGTCCCGGGACCCGGTCCCCGCTCCAGCTCGGTGCGCGGAGGGGGACGTGGAAGAATCGGCGGCATGAGCGTGGTGATCGCGGGATGCGGAGACCTGGGCACGGAGATCGGGCTGCGGCTGGCCGAGCAGGGGCACGAGGTGCTGGGGCTGCGCCGCCGGGCGGAGCTGCTGGGGCCGCCCCTGATCGGGCTGCCGGTCGATCTGAGCACGGAGGTGCCCGAGCTCCCCGGAGACGTCGAGCTGCTCGTCGTGGCCACCGCCGCGGACGGGCGGACGCCGGAGGCCTACCGGGCGGCCTACGTCGACGGGCTGCGGCACCTGTTCGACGGGCTGAGGGCGGCCGGCGCGCTCCCGCGGCGGGCCCTGCTGATCTCCTCGACCGCCGTGTGCGGGGACGCCGACGGCGCGGAGGTCTCGGAGGACACCCCGCCGGACCCCTCGACCCACACCGCGCAGGTCCTGCTGGAGGCCGAGGAGCTGTTCCACGAGCAGTTCCCGCACGGCACCGTCCTGCGGCTGTCCGGGATCTACGGGCCGGGCCGGACGCGGCTGATCGACAAGGTGCGCTCGGGGGACAGCGCCGCCGGGGCCGCGTGGACCAACCGCATCCACCGGGACGACGCCGCGGCGGCCGCCGTGCACCTGCTCACCATGGACGACCAGCCCCTCACGCTCTACCTCGGCACGGACGACGAGCCCGTGCCCGAGCTCGAGGTCCTCGAGTTCCTGGCGCAGGAGCTCGGCGTCCCGCGACCGGAGGACGTGCCGGAGGCGGACGCTCCCCGCCGCGGCTCGAAGCGGCTGTCCAACCGCCGGCTGCGGGAGTCCGGCGTCGAGCTCCGCCACCCCACCTACCGGGAGGGCTACCGGGCGGTGCTCGCCGGGGAGGGTGTGCGCCACCCCTGACCGGCCCGCACCCGCAGCGCGACGTCGCGCACCTCGTAGGCGGCGATCAGCTCGAGCCACGAGACCTTCGGCGGGCGCGCGAACTCCAGGGGCAGCCGCAGCAGGCGCTGCAGGAAGATGTCGGTCTCCTGGATCGCGATGAACCCGCCCGGGCAGCGGTGCGCGCCGTCCCCGAAGGACAGCACCTCGGGCCGGACCCCCCGTGGCCGGGCCCGCTCCGGGCACAGCTGCCGGGCGTCCTCCCCGAGGGCGTGCTCGTCGGCGTTCGCCTGGCGGACGTAGAGGTCCAGCAGGGTCCCGGCGGGAACCTCGTGCCGCTCGTCGCCGTCCTCCAGGACCAGGTCCTGGGTGGTCCGGCGGTACAGGTGGCCCACCACGGGCTCCAGGCGCAGGATCTCGTGCAGCACGGCGTGCCGGGCCGGTTCGTCGGCCTCGAGGTACTCCTCCCGCAGCCGGTCGTCCTCGAACAGGTGCCAGGCCGCCACCGAGATGAACTCCCGGGTGGTGGCCATGCCGGCGGCGGCGTAGGTGACGCACTCCACGAGGATCTCCCGGTCGGTGTAGCCCTCCGCGAGCAGGTGCGAGACCACGTCCTCCCGGGGCTGCTCCCGCCGCGCCCTGATGGCCGGGCGCACGTCCCGGAGCCGGAAGGCGTTCATCGCCCACATCGGACGCAGGGAGCCGACCACGGCTCCCGCCCGGCCGGCGAGTCGCCGCGGCGCACCGGCGGACGCCGAGGATCCCGTGGGGTGCATGACCGGGCCGCTGAAGAAGCGCTCCAGGCGCCGCGACATCCCGTCGATGTCCGAGTTCGTCAGCCCCACCACCTGGGCGGCGACCTCCACGGAGTAGCGCAGGGTGATCGCCGAGAGCTCGGCCCCGCCGTCCTGCCGGATCCGCTCGACCAGCTCGTCGGCGCGCTCCTCCATCAGGTCCCGGTAGCGGCGGCTGACCGTGGCGGGGGTGAAGAACCGCGCGGTGGCGCTGCGCTGGCGACGGTGCTCGGGACCGTCCGCGTAGAGCACGGGGACGTGGTCTCCGGTCAGACCCCGGCTCGCGGTCTCGGCGCTGAACCCGGCCTGCACCGTGGCGTCGGCCTCCCGCAGCACCTGACGGACCATCGGCAGCGACCGGACGTGCCACACGCCGTCGACCACCTCCACCCGCGGCGTGGCGGACTCACCGGGCGGGGCGGTCCTGCGCCGGTCGCCGTGCGGGACGGGGCAGCGGATCTCGGGACGGGCGTCGTCGCTCATGGAGGACACACTAGCGGCCGGGTGTGACCGCGGACACGCGTCCCGTCCCGGGAACCACCCCCGTGCACGGCGGAGCTCCCCGGTGACCGTCCACCGAAGAGCTCCGCCGCAGGCCCGCGGGGAGGGTCAGTCGTCCTCCTCCTCGCCGCCCTCCTGCTCCTGGCCCTGGTCGTCCTCCTCCTCGCCCCCCTCCTGCTCCTGTCCTTGCTCCTGCTCCTCGCCGCCGCCGGCGGTCTCGGTGTTCTCGCAGCCGGCGACGCCGAGCGCGGCGAACGGGAGGATCCCGATCGCCAGCGCCCTGCGCCACGCGTGCTTGTCGATCTGTACGGTCATGGCTTCACCTCCGGTGCTCCAACGGTAGGCCCGTGACCCCGGGCGGGACAGCCCTCCGGCCCGATCCGTGGCCGGCTCACCGCGACGCCGATCCGCCGGCCGGAAGGCCGGGGCTCCCGGCCACCACGGAGCGCCTCCCTTGTCCCGCCCCGGGCCCGTGCCTAGCGTGGGCGCAGGACCCCCTCGCCGGCACCGACCCGTCAGGAGCACCCATGGACACCCCGGTCATCGAGGCCCGCGGGCTCGTCAAGACCTTCGGCCCCACCGCGGCCCTGGACGGCTTCGACCTCACCGTGGCGCCGGGGCAGGTGGCGGGGTTCCTGGGACCCAACGGCTCCGGGAAGTCCACGGCGATCCGGGTGCTGCTGGGCCTGCTCCGGGCGGACTCGGGGACGGCCACGGTCCTGGGCCTGGACGCCTGGGCGGACGCCGTGGCGATCCACCGCCGCACCGCCTACGTCCCCGGGGACACGAACCTGTGGCCCAACCTGACCGGCGGGGAGATCGTGGACCTGCTCACCGGCATCCGCGGCGGCCGACGACGGCGCCGCCGCCGCGACGAGCTCATCGAGCGCTTCGAGCTCGACCCCACCAAGAAGGCGCGCAGCTACTCGAAGGGCAACCGGCAGAAGGTGGCGCTGGTGGCGGCCCTGGGCGCCGAGGCGGAGCTCTACGTCCTGGACGAGCCGACCTCCGGGCTGGACCCGCTCATGGAGGCCGTGTTCACGGACGAGGTGCGGCGGCTGAGCGAGCAGGGCAGCACCGTCCTGCTCTCGAGCCACATCCTGGCGGAGGTCGAGAAGCTGTGCGACACCGTGACCATCATCCGCGCCGGCCGGGACGTGGAGAGCGGCACCCTCGCCCAGCTGCGCCACCTCACCCGCTCCGCCGTCACGGCCACGACGTCCGCCGCCCCCGGCCGGCTGCGCGACCTGCCGGGCGTGCACCACCTCGAGCACGACGACGGGAGGCTGAGCTTCGACGTCGACGACGCCCGGGTCCCCGAGGTCCTCCGGGCGCTCGCGGACCTGCGGGTGCAGAACCTGACCGTCACGCCGCCCTCGCTCGAGGAGCTCTTCCTGCGCCACTACGGCGACCGGCCGGGTCGGGGCGGCACCGGGCACGACAGCGGGGACGGCAACGGGGACCGCACGGGCAGCGGGGACCGCACGGGCAGCGGCACCGGGGACGACGCCGGGCGGCCCGCGGCGGCGCCGCGATGAGGACCGCCGAGCCGTGGGCCGGGACCGGGCGCCTGTTCCGGCTCAACCTGCGACTGGACCGGGTGCGGGTCCTCGTGTGGGTGCTCGCACTCAGCGGCACCGTCTTCGCGACGGTGCTGGCCCTCGAGGAGACCTTCCCGGACGGCGAGGCCCGCCAGGCCCGCGCGGCCCTGCTGGACAACCCGTCCGCCGTGATGATGACCGGCCCGGCCTTCGGCGCGGACGACTACACGCTGGGGGCCATGACGGTCAACGAGCTGAGCCTGTCGGTGCTCGTGGCGACCGCGATCATGAGCATCCTGCTGGCGAGCCGGCACGTGCGGGCCGAGGAGGAGTCCGGGCGGCTCGAGGTGGTCCGCGCCCTGCCGGTGGGCCGGTTCGCACCGGCCGCCGCCGCGCTCGGGGCGGTCGCCGTGGCGGACGCGGCGGTCGGCGCGGGGATCACGGCGGGGTTGTCCGCCGCGGGCCTGGGCGGGGTCGACGCCGTGGCGTGGGGGCTGGCCACGGCTCTCACGGGTCTCGTGTTCGGGTCCGTGGCGGCCGTGACCGCCCAGCTCACCGAGCACGCGCGGACCGCGTCCGGCACGGCGATGGCCGTGCTCGGCGCTGCCTTCCTGGTGCGCGGGATCGGTGACGTCCTGGAGCCCACCGGCTCGTGGCTGTCCTGGTTCTCGCCGATCGCCTGGGCCCAGCAGACCCGGCTCTACGTGGACCTGCGGTGGTGGCCGCTGGCGCTCTCGGCGGCACTGACAGCGGTGCTGCTCGCAGCGGCCGTGCTCCTGGCCCAGCGGAGGGACCTGGGCGCCGGGCTGCGGCCGGCCCGGCCCGGTCCGGCCGCCGCGCGCCCGTCCCTGCTCTCCGCGACCGGGCTCGCGCGCCGGCTGCTGCGCGGCACGTTCCTCGGGTGGACCGCGGGACTCGTCCTGTTCGGACTGGCGTTCGGGTCGCTGGCCGACTCCCTGGAGGACAGCATCGCGGACATCCCGTCGATCACCGAGTGGCTCGCGATGGACCTCGACGCGCTCACCGAGTCCTTCGCCGCCGCGACGCTGTCCTACCTCGCGCTCGGGGTGGCCGCGTTCGCCGTCTCGGGCGTGCTGCGGCTGCGCGCGGAGGAGGACGCCGGCCGCACCGCCCTCGTCCTCTCGACGGGTCCCACCCGGGTGCGCTGGGTGCTGGGCTGGCTCGCCGTCGTCGTCGTGCAGGCCCTGCTGGCCCTGGTGCTGGCCGGGGCGGCGCTGGGCGCCGGCGTCACGGCGACCACGGGCGACCCGCGCTGGACCGGTGAGCTCGCCCTGGCGGCCCTGGCCTACTACCCCGCGGTGCTCGTCGTGGCCGGGGTCGCCGCCGCGCTGGTGGGTCTCGCCCCGCGGGCCGCCGCGCTGAGCTGGGCCCTGGTCGCGTACGTGGTCTTCGTCGCGTGGTTCGGCCTGCTGCTGGACATGCCCGACTGGGCCATGGACCTCTCCCCCGTGCAGCTCACGCCGCTCGTGCCCTCCGAGGACCGGGCGGCCGCCCCCCTCCTGGGTCTGGGGGCGCTGGCGCTCGTGCTCCTGGCCGCGGGCGTCGCCGGGTTCCGCCGCCGGGACCTGCTGACCTGAGGCCGGCCGCCCTGCGACGGCCCTGCTCCTGCCGTCCTGGGCCTGCCGCCGCACAGCACCGAGGGGGCGCTGCCGGAGGGCATCGCATCGGATGCCGTCCGGGAGCGCCCCCTCGGCGTGCAGGTGGACGGGAGGAGCCCCCTCGGGGGAGGAGGGAGCCGGTCAGCCCGCGATCAGCTTCAGCGCCTCCCGGTTGAAGGCCTCGAGGTCGCCCGGGTTGCGGGAGGTGACGAGCCGGCCGTCGACGACGACCTCCTCGTCGACCCAGTCCGCGCCCGCGTTCCTGAGGTCCGTGGCGAGGGAGGTGTAGGACGTCAGCCGCTTGCCCTGCGCGAGCCCGGCCTCGATGAGGATCCAGGGGGCGTGGCAGATGGCGGCGATCGGCTTGCCCGCGGCGTCGAACTCCTGGACGAGGCGCAGCGCGTCCTGGTCCACGCGCACGTTGTCGGCGTTGAGGGTGCCGCCGGGCAGGACCAGCGCGTCGAAGTCCTCGGCCCTGGCCTCGGCGAGGGTGCCGTCGACGTCGTAGCTGCCGGCCCGGTCCCAGTCGCCGGTCAGGGCGGTGATGCTGCCGGACTCGGCGGAGAGCAGCACGGGGGTGCCGCCTGCCTGCTCGACGGCCTTCCAGGGCTCGGTGAGCTCCGGCTCCTCGACGCCGTTCGTGGCGATGAACGCGATCTTCTTGCCGGTGATGTCGGTGGTCATGGACTGCCTCCTGGTGCGGTGGAACGGTGCTGCGGACGTGCGCTCGAGGTGTGTGCCGCGGGGCGCCGGCGGCCGCTGCGGCCGGACGGCGCCGAGGTGCTTCCCGAACGCGCCGCGGACGTCGACCTCGGTGCGGTCCGCGTCGCGACCCGTCCACTGTTGGCACGCCGGGCCCGGAAAGGGAAGCGCAGGAGGGCCGCGTTCTCACTGGGCGATATGGCGGACCGCCGGGCACCGGCGGCACGCCGGCCCCCGGAACACTGCCGTAACACCCCGCCGGTACCGTCGAGACGCCCGGCGGCGCCCGCCGGTCGCCGGGCGGGACACACCGTGGACGTCGTCGACGCCCCCGCCCCGGGGGCCGCAGCCACCTCGTCCAGGAGCTGATCCGCAGATCGACGGGGCATCCGGGGCCCTCCGTGCGCACGGTCCCGGCCGACGCCACCTGTCCCACTGACCTCTCCCCCGAAGACCACCCCGGCGAAAGGCCCGTCGTGACCACCTCCCGCACCGTCCCACCGTCCGCCGCCGGACGGCGCACCGTGACCGTGATCGGCACTGCCGTCGTCCTCCTGCACCTGGTGGGCTGGGGCGCGCTGCTCGCCCTCGCGCCGGGCGCCGAAACCTCGCAGGGCGGCACGGGACTGTTCGTGGGGCTCGCCCTCAGCGCCTACGCCTTGGGGATCCGGCACGCCTTCGACGCCGACCACATCGCGGCCATCGACAACGCGACCCGTGCGCTGATGGCGCGCGGCCGCGAGTCCGCCGCGACCGGCTTCTGGTTCGCCCTGGGCCACTCCTCCGTGGTCCTCGTCTCCGTGCTGCTGCTGACCCTCGGCCTCGAGGCCTTCGCCGGCGGCCTCGCGGACGAGGGCTCCGGGCTGCGCCGGGCCGCCGGCATCTGGGGCGGCACCGTCTCCGGGCTGTTCCTCCTCACCGCCGGGGTGCTCAACCTGGCCGTCCTGCTCCGCCTGGGCCGCGCCCGGCGTGCCGCACGCACCGGCACCCTGGATGCCGCCGAACTGGACGCCCGCCTCGCCGACCGGGGCGTGCTGCACCGCGTGCTGCATCCCGTGACCCGCGTGGTGGACCGACCGGCGAAGATGTACCCGGTCGGTCTCCTCTTCGGCCTCGGCCTGGACACCGCGGCCTCGATCGGGCTGTTCGTCATGGCCGGCGGGCTCGCACCCGAGCTGCCCTGGTACGCGGTGCTCGTGCTCCCCGTGCTCTTCACCGCGGGCATGACGACGTTCGACAGCGCCGACGGCGTCCTGATGCACCGGGTCTACGGGTGGGCATCGGTCGACGCCCACCGCCGGCTGGACTACAACCTCACGGTGACCACCGTCTCGGTGGCCATCGCCTTGGTGATCGGCGGGACGAGCCTGCTGTCCGTGCTCGCCGAGCTCGTGCGGCCGACCGGCGGGGTGCTCGCCCTCGTGGCGGCGGTCGACCTCAACTTCCTCGGGATGGCCGTGATCGTCTTCTTCGGGACCGTCTGGCTGGGCGCGCGGGGCCTGGACCGGATCCGCCGCGACGGACGACCGGCCCCTGTGCGAGGCTGATCCCCATGGTCCGACTGCTCCTGCTCGCCGACACGCACGTCCCCAAGCGCGCCCGTGATCTGCCCGCCGCGGTGTGGCGGGCCGTCGACGACGCCGACGTGGTGCTCCACGCGGGCGACTGGATCGACCTCGCGACCCTCGACCGGCTCGAGGAGCGGGCCGCGCGGCTGGTGGGCGTGTGGGGCAACAACGACGGACCCGAGCTGCGCGAGCGGCTGCCGGAGGTGGCCCGCGAGACGATCGGGGGCGTGCGCTTCGGCATGGTGCACGAGACCGGCGCCGCCGCCGGGCGGGAGGCCCGCATGGACCGGGAGTTCCCCGGCCTGGACGTCCTGGTCTTCGGCCACAGCCACATCCCGTGGGACAGCACCACGCCCGGGGGCCTGCGACTGCTCAATCCCGGCTCCCCGACGGACCGGCGGCGGCAGCCGCACTGCACCTACCTCACCGCGGTCGCCGGCGACGGCCGGCTCGCGGACGTCGAGCTCGTCCGCCTCCCGCGGCGCTGACGCACCGCGGCGCGGCCCGCAGGCCCGGCCCGGACGGACCGGCCGGGCCGTCCGCTCAGAGGAGGCCCCGCAGCTTGTAGTAGCGCCGGCCCACCAGGGTCCCGTTGATGCGGATCGCCGCCCACACCAGCACGAGCAGCAGGGCGAGCACCACGGCCGGGACGGGCACGAACAGCGCCCACACCACGAGCGCCATGCCGGACACGGTCAGCAGGATCGGCCAGGCGTACTGGACCATCTCCACCGCCATGTAGTCCTGCATCTCCCGCAGGGCCGGGTCCTGCGGCACGGCGCCGCGGCGCACCGACGTCCGCAGCCCCTTGGACGCCCGTGCCCGGGCGTCCATGAGATCGTTGCGGGGGGCGTCGTCCGCGCGGGTGAGCGACAGGATGATGCCGACGACGAGCAGCGCCGCCCCGCCCACCACGAGCCCCCACTGGACAGGGCTCAGGAACCCGCGCTCGCCCAGCAGCAGCGCGGCCGCGATGCCGCCCAGCAGCCCCACGACCAGGCTCGCCACGAGGGCGAGGACGATCCGCCGGGCCCAGATCGCATCGAGCTCCCCCAGCCGTGGGATCTGCACGTGCGGGTGGTCGGCCCCGCTGAGCCGGATCTCCTCGTCCATGGCCGTACCGTCCTCTCGTCGCTCTGCTTCTCCTGCGCGGTCACCCCCATTGTCCCGTGCACCGGACGTCGTGGCACGTCCGGCCCCGCCCCGGGCACGGACGGACCCGGGAGGGCACGCGCACGGCCGCCCCTGTCGCCGGTCCCGCCCTTGACGGAGCACCGCCGGGGGTATTCGCTGGGAGCAGGGCGGAGCCGCAGGGAGCAGGCGAGCGGATCCGTGACAACCGTGAGGAGAGTCCATGACCGCGAGTGACCACTTCTACCTCGACAAGGCGGAACCCGGCAGCTGGCGGGCGCTCAACGGTCTGGCGCGCAAGGTCGCCGCCGCGGCCGAGGAGGCCGGCCTGTCCCGGGCGCTGCTGGAGCTGCTCAACCTCAGGGTCTCCCAGCTCAACGGGTGCGCCTACTGCCTGGACCTGCACACCCGCTACGCGGAGGAGGCCGGCGTGGGTCCGCAGAAGCTGGCCGTGCTCACCGCCTGGCGCGAGACGGAGCTGTTCACCGAGCTGGAGCGGTCCGCGCTGGCCATCGGGGAGGCCGTGACCGAGCTGCCCGACGAGGAGACCCGGCTGGCGGAGCTGGCGGTGGCCCGGGCGGAGCTGACCGACGAGCAGTACTCCGCGCTGCAGTGGGCGGCGATCGCGATCAACGCCTTCAACCGGGTCTCGGTCCTCTCCCGGCACCGCGTCCGGCCCCGCCCGGACGCGGTGGAGGAGCCGGCGCCCGGTGCCGCGCGCACCTCCGCGGCCGCCGTCGGAGGCACGGCGTGACCAATCTGGACGTGGATCCGCAGGAGCTCCTGTGCACCGAGACCGGCGGGGCCGGCGCGCGGCTGCTGCCCCCGCGGGAGGTGCCCCTGGGCGGTCCCCGGGCCATGACCGTCCGCCGCACCCTGCCCCAGCGGCAGCGCAGCCTCATCGGGGCGTGGTGCTTCGTCGACCACTACGGCCCCGACCTCGTCGCGGAGACCGGAGGCATGCGGGTGGCACGCCACCCGCACACCGGTCTGGCCACGGTGAGCCTGCTGTTCACCGGGGGCGTCGCCCACCGGGACTCGGCCGGCTTCGCGGCGGACGTCCGGCCCGGGGAGGTGAACCTGATGATCGCCGGGCGCGGGATCTCCCACCAGGAGTTCTCCACCGAGGACACCACGACCCTGCACGGGGTGCAGCTCTGGTACGCCCTGCCGGACGCGACCCGGCACATGGCCCCGACGTTCGAGCACCACGCCCCGGAACCGGTGCTCGGCGAGGGCACCGAGCTGCGGGTCTTCCTGGGATCCCTGGCCGGCAGCACGTCGCCCGTGGACACCTTCACCCCGCCCCTGGTCGCCGCCGAGGCGCTGCTGGAGCCCGGGGCGCGGCTGGTCCTGGACCTGGACCCCGCTCTCGAGCACGGGGTCCTGCTGGACGCCGGGGACCTGGCGCTCAACGGCACGCCCGTGCCGGTGGACCACCTCGCCTACCTCCCGGTGGGACGGGGGTCCGTGGTGCTCGAGGCCGGCACCGACCCGGTCCGGCTGCTGCTCATCGGCGGAGAGCCGCTGGGCGAGCAGATCGTGATGTGGTGGAACTTCGTGGGCCGCACCCACGAGGAGGTCGTGGCCTACCGTACCGCGTGGCAGGCAGAGATCGGCGCGGAGATCGGCGCGGAGCCGGCGACCCCGCCCCCCGGCGGCGTCTACGCCGACGGGGCGCCGTACCCGCGCTTCGGCCCCTATCCTCCCGACCAGCCCGCCCCTCTGCCCGCGCCCGCACTGCCCACCGTCCAGCTGCGGCCCCGCGGCTGAGCCCGGCGTCAGGAGAACACCGTGGACACCACTGCCCTCGAGGTCCGGAACGATCCCGCCCGGCACCGCTACGAGCTCCTCGACGGGGAGACGGTCATCGGCGCTGCCCACTGGGTGGACGTCGAGGGCCCGGACGGGCCGCAGCGGATCTTCCACCACACCACCGTGGACGACGCCCGCAGCGGCCAGGGCCTGGGGTCCACGCTGGTCCGGCACGCCCTGGACGACACGATCGGCGCCGGCCTGGCGGTCGTCCCGGTGTGCCCCTACGTCGAGAACTGGCTGGGCAAGCATCCCGACCACCAGCGGCACGCCGTGCCCGTGCGGCCCGAGCACCTCGCCGCCGTCCCGCGGCCGGAGCGGCGCTGAGCACGCACGCCGGGGCGGACCGGGGCGCGCCGGCCCCGGCCGTGCGTCCGCTGCCGGACCCCGGGGACGCACGGCACGGCGCCCCCGGGCCGCGTCGGCCGGCAGCACCCCGCGCCGGGGGGAGAATGGGCGACGGAACGACAGCCAGGGCCCTGCCGACGGGGCATCGGATCACGGAGGGTGACGTCATGGGCGTGCTGGACGAACTGGGGGCGGCGCTGTCCGCCGGGACCGTGGAGATCGTGGACCTCACCACGCCCCTGGACCAGGAGACCCCGATCCTGCGGCTGCCGGAGCCCTTCGCCAACACGGTGGGCCTGTCCATGACCCCGGTGAGCGCCTTCGACGACGCCGGCCCCGGCTGGGCGTGGAACGACCTCCGGCTGGGCGAGCACGCCGGCACGCACCTGGACGCCCCCGTGCACTGGATCACCGGCCGGGACGGGCTGTCGGTGGACCGGATCGAGCCGGCACGGCTCGTGGGGCCGGCCGCCGTCCTGGACCTCACGGCCGAGGCCGAGGCGGACGCCGACGCGCTGCTGGAGCCCGAGCACCTGGAGCGGTGGGAGGCCGAGCACGGGCGCTTCCCCGAGAACTGCTGGGTGCTGCTGCGCACCGGCTGGTCCGCGCGCGGGGAGGACCCCGAGCGGTTCCTGAACGCCGACGAGAACGGCCTGCACGCCCCCGGCCCCTCCGTGGCCGCGGCGCGGTGGCTGGCGGCGCACCCGCACGTCAGCGGTTTCGGGGTGGAGACGGTCGGCATCGACGCGGGCATCGCCGGCGGCTTCGACCCGCCCTTCCCGGCGCACCACCACCTGCTGGGGCACGACAAGTACGGGCTGACCTCCCTGCGCCGTCTCGACCGGCTGCCGGTGCTCGGCGCGCAGCTGGTGGTCGCGCCCCTGCCCATCGTGGGCGGCACGGGCAGCCCCGCCCGGGTGCTCGCCCTCGTCGAGCGGCCCGGGGCGTGACCGGCACGGTCGCGGAGCTCGTGGGCCGCGCCCTCGCGGAGCTGGGGGCCGGGCACGTCTTCGGCGTGGTCGGCAGCGGGAACCTCCACCTCACCAACGCGCTGATCGCGGCGGGCGTCCCCTTCACGGCCGCCCGGCACGAGAACGGCGCCGCGACCATGGCCGACGCCTGGGCCCGCACGAGCGGGCGCGTGGCAGTGGTGACCACCCACCAGGGCTGCGGTCTGACCAACGCGACCACCGGCATCGGCGAGGCCGCGAAGTCCCGCACCCCGCTGATCGTGCTCACCGCCGACACCCAGGCCGCGGCCGTGCACTCGAACTTCCGCATCGACCAGGACGCCCTCGCCCGCTCCGTGGGCGCGGTGGCGGAGCGGGTGCACTCCCCCGCGAGCGCCGTGGCCGACGTCGTCCGCGCCTTCCGCCGCGCCCGCAACGACCGCCGCACCGTGGTGCTGAGCGTCCCGCTCGACGTCCAGGCCGCTCCCGCCCCCGCGTCCGTCGTGGTGCCGGTGCTCCCGCCCGCGCCGCGGGTGCGCCCGGACGACGACGCCGTGGCGCGCCTGGCCGCGGTGCTGGCCGCCGCGCGCCGGCCGGTGTTCGTGGCGGGACGCGGAGCCCGGGCCGCCCGCGCCGAACTGGCGGCCCTCGCCGAGCGCACGGGCGCCCTGCTGGCGACCTCGGCGGTGGCCAAGGGCCTGTTCTCCGGGGAGGACTTCGACCTCGGCATCTCCGGCGGCTTCTCCTCCCCGCTGACCGCCCGGCTGATCGGTGAGGCCGACCTCGTCGTGGGGTGGGGCTGCGCCCTGAACATGTGGACCACGCGGCACGGCCGCCTCATCGACCCGGCGGCCGCGGTCGTGCAGGTCGACCTCGAGGAGTCCGCGCTCGGCGCCCACCGGCCCGTGGACCGGCCCCTGGAGCTCGGGGTCGTGGGCGACTGCGCGCTCACCGCGCAGGACGTCCTCGCCGCACTAGGGCCCGCTGCAGCTCCGCGGGACGGTGCGCCTCCGCAGGACGGTGCGTCCCCGGAGAACAGCGCCGAGGCCGGGGACAGGGCGGAGGGCGGTGCCCCGCGGGAAGGTGCCGCCCCGGCGTCGTCGTGGCGCACGCCCGAACTGGCGGCGCGGATCGCACGGGAGGGCAGCTGGCGGGACGTCCCGTTCGAGGACCTGTCCACGGCGGAGCGGATCGACCCGCGGGTGCTGTCCCGCGAGCTGGACGCCGTCCTGCCCGCCGAGCGCGTGGTCGCGGTGGACAGCGGCAACTTCATGGGCTACCCCAGCCAGTACCTGTCCGTGCCGGACGAGCACGGGTTCTGCTTCACGCAGGCCTTCCAGTCGGTCGGGCTGGGCCTGGCCACCGCCGTCGGCGCCGCCCTGGCGCAGCCGCACCGGCTGCCGGTGCTCGGCACCGGGGACGGCGGCTTCCTCATGGGGATCGCGGAGCTCGAGACCGCGGTCCGGCTGGGGCTGCCCCTGGTGTGCGTCGTCTACGACGACGCCGCGTACGGCGCGGAGGTGCACCACTTCGCCGGCCGGGAGGACGGGGACGTGCCGCTGGACACGGTCGTCTTCCCGGACGTCGACATCGCGGCGATCGGCCGGGGCTTCGGCGCCGACGGCGTGGTGGTGCGCACCGTCGAGGACCTGGCCGCCGTGCGCGCCTGGACGGAGGGCCCGCGGGACCGCCCGCTGGTCGTCGACGCCAAGATCGCCTCCGACGGCGGGGCGTGGTGGCTGGCCGAGGCCTTCCGCGGGCACTGACGCCCCGGGCAGCTCCCGCGCGCGGCCGCCGGCGCCGGCGCCGGCGGGAAGGGAACGAGCCGCACCGCGTCCCGCGGAGACCGGGGCCGGGTGCACGACCTCGGCCGGGCGGCGCTCGCCCGCCGCGACGACGTCCGGGAGGATCGAGCGGGAGCCGGGCCGGTGCCGCCCGGCCGGAGGGCGTTCCGTGCCGGAGGGCGTTCCGTGCCGCACCGGTATCCTGGGGCGGTCGACGACCGGGACGGCCGGTGCCCCGGGACGGCCGGCGCCGGTGCGGAGGGAACGGGCGGTGACCGGCCGCCGAACCGGGCCGCGCTCCGGGTCGCACACCGGGTCGCACACCGGGTCGCACACCGGGGAAGGGAGCTCCATGGAAGCGGTGTTCACCGTGCTCGGTCTCGGCCTCGTGGTGTTCGGGCTCTACGACGTGTTCCGCGGGCTGCTCTACCCCAGCGGCCGCGGCACGATCAGCTACTGGGTCCTGCGGGTGGTGTGGCGGCTGTCCCGGGGCACGGGCCATCGTTGGGGGTCCTTCTCGGGGCCGTTGGGCGTGGTGCTCGTCATCGTGCTGTGGGGCATGCTCCAGGCGTTCGGGTGGGCCCTGGTGTACTACCCCCACATTCCCGAGGGCTTCTACTACGCGGAGGGGATGAACCCCGACAACTACGACGACTTCGCCGAGGCGCTCTACATCTCGCTCGTGACCCTCGGCACGCTCGGCTTCGGGGACGTCGTCCCCACCGGGGCGTGGCTGCGCTTCGTCTCGCCCGTCGAGGCCCTGATCGGGTTCGCCCTGCTGACCGCGACACTGTCCTGGTTCACCCAGATCTATCCTGCCCTGGCCCGGCGTCGCGCCCTCGCGGTGCGATTGCGTGCTCTGCAGGCGGTCGGCTACGCGGACCGCGTCCCGTTCCTGGAACGCGCCGGGGCCAGCCGGACCCTGGACCAGCTCACCACGGACATCGTCGACGTGCACGTGGCGCTCGTCCAGAACGCGGAGTCCTACTACTTCCGCGAGATCAAGGAGGACGCGGCGCTGGCCGTCTCCCTGCCCTACGCCATGGAGATCGCCGCCCGCGCCGAGGACGCTCCCGCCGAGGAGGTCCGGCTCAGCGGCGCGATGCTCTCCTCGGCCGTGGCCGACTTCGGTCAGCTCCTGCGCGAGGAGTTCCACGGCGCGGGCGAGAACACCGAGGAGGTGCTCGGCGCCTACGCGACGGACCACGGATACCCCGCGGCCCCCGCCTGGCGGAGCGAGCGGCCCCGGGACTGACGGGACTGCCGCTCCGCCGTCAGGACGGACGGGGGGCCGAAGGCACGGACCACCGGGGACCGGGGAGCCCCACCGGCCGGGGACCGGCGGACCTCACCAGAGGTGCCGGCACTGCCCGTTCTGGCACGAGAACTCGGGGGCGCGCCCGTCGGCCAGCATCATCGACGGGGACGCCAGCTCGACGTCGCGCGCCTGGTCCCAGTCGTCGGGCATGATCTGCACGTACACCAGCTCGAACCCGGTGGCGCCGCAGCGCGGGCAGGTCGCGGTGGTGCCGCGCAGACCGTCGGACGGGGTGGTGCTCATGGCGTGCCTCCCGATGGGGGACCAGGGCCCGGGCGCTCCGGAGCCGGTGGGCCCAGTGTAGTGGGCCCACCGGCTCCCGGCAGGGCCGGACGGGGCTCGGGGCCGGCGTCGCGCAGGGCCCGGCGCCGGACGGCTCAGGCCCTCGTGCCGGCCTCGCGCTTGGCCCGCTGGATCTCCTCGTAGACGTGGCCGCGCAGCTCGGTGAACCGCGGCATGCCACGGGTGGTGAGCTGGTCGCGCTCGTCGGGCAGGTCGATCGGGAGGTCCTCCTGGACCACCGTGGGCGAGCTCGAGAGGATGATGACGCGCTCGCCGAGGTAGACGGACTCGTCGATGTCGTGGGTCACGAACAGGACGGTCACGCCCATGCGGTGCCACACGTCCCGGATGAGGTCCTCGAGATCGGCGCGGGTCTGGGCGTCGACCGCCGCGAAGGGCTCGTCCATGAGCAGGATCTTCGGCTGGTAGGCGACGGCCCGGGCGATCGCCACGCGCTGCTGCATGCCGCCGGAGAGCTGCCACGGGTACTTCTTGTCCGCGCCGGTCAGGTCCACCGCGTCGATCGACTCCTCCACGAGGCGCCGGCGCTCGTCCCGCGGGAGCTTGGCGTTCTTGAGCGGCAGCTCCACGTTCTCCCGGACGGTCATCCAGGGGAAGAGGCTGCGCCCGTACTCCTGGAAGACCACGGCCATGTCCTTGGGCGGGCCCGTCACCGTCTCGCCGCCCAGCAGCACCTCCCCGGAGGTCGGTGCCATGAGCCCCGAGATGCACTTGAGCAGCGTGGTCTTGCCGGATCCCGAGGGCCCCACGAGGCACGCCAGCTCGCCGCGGTTGAGGTCGAACGTGAGGTCGCGGACGGCCTCCACGTCGCCGTGGTCGCTCTGGTAGATCTTCTGCAGCCCGCGCACGGACAGCAGCACGTCCTTCCCGCCCGTGCGTCCGGCGCCGGTGCCGGACGCCCCGGGACCGGGCTCCGCCGTGCCGTTCGACGGTGCGGTCGCGCTGCCGCCCACTGCCGAGCTTCCTGATTCAGCCTGCATTCTCCACCTCTTTCAGGCCCCGGTACCAGGCGAGGACCTTGCTTTCGACACGTTGGAAGACGAACGCCAGCACCACTCCGATGAGCCCGAGGACGGCGATGCCGCTCCACATCTCGGGAATGGCGAACGATCGCTGGAACTGCACGATGGTGAAGCCGAGCCCCGAGGACGAGGCGAACATCTCCGAGATCACCATGAGGATCAGCCCGATCGACAGGGCCTGCCGGATGCCGGCCATCATCTGGGGGCTGGCCGCGGGGACCACCAGGTGGACGATCCTCGACCACCCGTGGATCCCGTACGAGCGCGCCGTCTCGTTCATCACGGAGTCGACCGAGCGCACGCCCTCGATGGTGTTCAGCAGGACGGGCCACACGGACCCGAGCACGATCACCACGACCTTCATCTGGTCGTTGACGCCGATGAGCAGCATCAGCACCGGCACCAGGACCGGCGGCGGGATCGCCCGGAAGAACTCGAGCACGGGCTCCAGCAGGTTCCGCAGCCAGCGCACGGAGCCGATCACGAGGCCGGCCACGATCCCGAGCAGGATGGACAGCGCCAGTCCCACCAGGAGCCGCCCGACGCTCGGGAGCACGTCGTCGAAGAACCGGTCCCCGAACCAGACGTCCACGAACGTCGTGGCGAACTCGCCCGGCTCCGGGACGTAGAAGCTGGTTTCCACCAGGGTGTACGCCCACCACAGCAGGATCAGCAGCACGGGCAGCGTCAGCGCGTAGCCCAGGGTCCTGACGAGTCTCATGCCGCCACCTCTCCGCGGACGGACGAGTGCCAGGCCAGCGCCCGGCGCTCGAGCGCCCGCATCACCAGGTTGATGAGCACGCCCAGCAGCCCGGCCGTGACGATGAACGCGTACATGGCCGTCACGGCGCCGCCGGACTGGGCCAGCGAGATCTCCCGGCCCAGCCCGGGCGTGCCGATCACGAGCTGGGCCGTCACCGCCAGGATCAGCGCCACGGCGGCGCCGAGCCGCAGCCCGGTGATCACGTAGGGCAGCGACGTGGGCCACGTGACGTACCGGACGCGCGCCAGCGGTCCGAGGCCGTAGCTCTTGGCGGTGTCCTGCGCCACGGTGTCCACGTCGCCCACGCCGTACAGGACCTGGATGAGGATCTGCCAGAAGGACGCGTACACCACCAGCAGCAGGGTGGACTCCAGCTGCACCCCGAACAGCAGCACGGCGAGCGGGATCAGGGCGACCGACGGGATGGGCCGGAGGAACTCGATCGTGCTGTGCGTGGCCCGGCGCAGGAACGCGCTGTTGCCGATGACCAGTCCCAGGACGATCGCGGCGACCGCCGCGATGAGCAGTCCGAGGAACCAGGCCCGGACGGTCTGCCAGACCGCCAGCCAGAAGCCGGCCGAGCCGAGCTGCTCCCCGAGCTCCAGCAGCACCTCGCTGGCCGGGGGCAGGTACCGCGGGTCGACGATCCCGGTCAGCGGCAGCAGCTCCCAGGTGAGCAGGAATCCGAGGATCCCCAGCACCCCGAGGACCACGGGTCTCCAGTCGCGTCCTGTGCGCGTTCTCGCCATGTCGTGCTCCCTCCTCTGCGTCCCGTGTCCGTGTCCGGGCTACGGCAGCAGCACGTCGAGGTCGGGGGCTTCCTCGAGAGTCCCGTACTCGACGGCGGCGTCGCCCAGCTTCTGCATCGCCTCGCGGTCGAACTCGGTGCGGAAGCGGGGCAGCGCCATCTGCTCGCGCAGCTCGTCGCTGATCTCCGTGTAGGTGCCGACGATCTCGCGGACCTCCTCCGGGTTCTCGTTCGCGTACTCGAGCGACCTGTTCATGGCGTTCTGGAAGCTCTCGACCAGCTCGGGGTCCTCCTCGACCTTCTGGGCGGTCGTGAAGTAGCCGGCGATGTCGAGCTCGGGGTCGAACTCGACGTAGTTGTAGGACACCACGCGGGCGCCGTCCTCGAGGACCTGGGTCAGGAACGGGTCGAGGATCCAGGCCGCGTCCACCTGGCCGCGGTCGAGGGCCGCCGGCGCGTCCGGGAAGCCGACCTCCACGAAGTCGATGCTCTGCGGGTCCCCGCCGGCCTCGTCGACGACGTGGCGGATCGTGGTGTCGCCGATGTTGTTGAGGTTGTTCACCGAGACCGTCTTCCCGGCCAGGTCCTCGGGGCCCTGGATGTCCGAGTCCGCGGGCACCACCACGGCGCCGAAGTCGCGCTCGGCGTCGCCCGACGTCGTGGTGCCGTTGGCGACGTACCGCAGGTCCAGGCCCTCGCCCTGCGCGACCATGAGGGACAGCGTGTTGCCGAAGGCGAAGTCGAAGTCCCCGCTGACCACACCGGGCACGGCGGCGGCCCCGCCGCTGGTGGTCTGGATGTCGAGGTTGATCCCCTCCTCCTCGAAGAAGCCCTGCTCCTCGCCCAGCCAGAGAGCGGCCGTGTCGACGATGGGGATGACGCCGACGGTGACGTCCTGCATGCCCCCCTCGGCCTCGGTGCCGCCGTCGCCACCGCACGCGGCCAGCGCCAGTACGGACCCTGCTGCTCCTGCTGCCATGAGCGGACGCCGCATCATGCCTCCCTGTGTCGTCTGCGTTCCTCTGCCGTGATCCCGTGCTGTGATCACGTGCCGTGATCTCGTGCCGTGATCCCGTGTCGTGGTCTGCCGCCGGGTCCGCCCGCGCACCGCACGGTGCGCACTCGGCCCCGCCGCCTGTGATAGGGATCACTCTAGTGTCGTAGCATGCACGGACCAGTGCATGTTGTCGATGGTCCGATACATGACGTCTATGAGTCGCTGTCCGAGGAGCGTCCCCGTGGAACTCGACCTGAACCTGATGCGGGTGTTCTGCACGGTCTACGAGCAGGGCAGCGTCACGGCGGCCGCCGCCGAGCTGCACCTGACCCAGCCCACGGTGAGCCACGCCCTGAAGAACCTGCGCCGGCAGTGCAGCGACCAGCTCTTCGTCCGGGAGGGCCGGGGCCTGAGCCCCACCCCCTTCGCCGAGAGCATCTTCCCGCAGGTGAAGGCGGGGATCGCGCAGGTGACCGCGGCCGTCTCCTCCGGTGGCCGGTTCGAGCCGTCGACCGCCGGCGACCGTTTCACCCTCGCGCTGACCGACCTCGGCGAGCTGGCGTTCCTGCCGTCCGTCATGGTGGCGCTGCGGGAGACGGCCCCCGGCGTGGAGCTGACGGTCCTGCCCCTGGACGTGGAGAACGTCCCGGAGGACCTGCTGCGCAACCAGGTGGACGCCGCGATCTGCGCCCCGTACATCGGCGGACCCGGCATCGTCCGGACGGTCATCGGCACGGACGACTACGTGGTGATCGCCGCCCGGGACCACCCCCGCGTCCAGGAGCGGCTCACGCTCGAGCAGTTCGCGGAGGAGCCGCGGATCCGGCTCGCCCCCTCGATGGGGCACGAGCTCGCCGAGATCGCGGCGGAGCGGGCGGGAGCACCGGGCAGCACGGCCCTGCGGCTGTCCCACTTCACGGGCCTGGTGTCCGTCGTGGAGCGCACCGACTGCCTCGCGGTGCTGCCGAGGTTCCTCGCCGAGACGCTGGAGGAGGCCGCCGGGATCCGCGCCTTCCCGCACCCGGTCGAGATGCCCCGGCTGCAGCTGGCCGTCTACGCGCGCGAGCCGGATCACCAGCGGCCCGCGCAGCGGTGGTTCGCGCAGCTGCTCGTGGACACGCTGCGGGAGTCCGTCTCGCCGGACCCGTCCGCCGCGCTGCATCCGGGACCGTGGCACCGCCGCCGTCCGTGAGCCGATGGACGGCATCGACCGGCCGCACGCTCGTCGAGGGCCGCACGGGGCCGACCCTTCCCCGAAGGGCACTCCCCGCAGGGCACCGGCGGCGGCTCAGCGGCAGGAGACGGTGAACACCCGGCCCGCGCCGGAGAGCTCGACGGCGCTGGGGCCACCCCGGTGGAGCAGCGACTCCCCGCCGCCGAGCTCCCACTCCCGGCCCGCGGCGCGCACCAGCGCACGGTCCCCGGTGCCCAGCAGGACCGTGGTCCCCCGCAGCTCGACCGGCACGGTGCGCCCCGGTCCGAGCTCGTGGGCGGACAGCGACAGCCGCTCGTCCCACAGGGGATAGCTGCGGCGGCCGTGCTCGTCGGCCGGCGGGTCGACGACGTCCGGCGCGGCCTGCTCGTCGGCCAGCACGGCGAGCAGCTCGGGCACGTCGACGTGCTTGCCCGTCAGCCCGGCGCGCAGGACGTTGTCGGACGAGCTCATCACCTCGATCGCCGTTCCGCACAGGTAGGCGTGGAGCTGGCCGGCCGGGGTGTGCAGGGACTGTCCCGGTGCGAGGAAGACGTGGTGCATGCACAGCGCGACCAGCAGGCCGCGGTCGCCCGGGTGCCGGTCGTGCACGTGGCGGACCAGCGCGGCCACGGGATCGTCCGTCGCCGCGGTCCGGGCCGCGGCGACGGTCGCCGCCACCGCCGCTCCGGCGTCGTCGTCGTCGAGCGTGAGGACCTCCGGCAGGACGGGGCGCCCGCCGTCGGCGACGGCGCGCAGCCAGTCCAGCCCCAGCCTCTCCGCCGTGCTCCGCAGCCGGTCGGCCGGCTGCACGCCGGTGAGCAGCTCCACGCCGGTGAGCGCCACCACGGTCTCGGGCTTGGCGGAGGGGTCCTTGTAGTTGCGCCGCGGGTCGTCGAGCGGGATCCCGGCGCGCTGCTCGCGCTCGTAGCCCGCCACGGCCTGTGCCGGCGAGGGGTGGACCTGGATGGACAGCGGGGCGTCGATGGCCAGGATCTTGAGCAGGAACGGCAGGTCCTCCAGCGGCTCGTCCCGTCCGTCCCGGAGGAGCACGGACGGCGCACCGGGGTGCGCGCCCACCCACAGCTCCGCCTCCGGCTCGGGGCTCGGCACCGCCCTGCCCTGGAGACGTGCCAGCACCTCGCGGGACCCCCACGCATAGTGCTGGATCGGATTGCGCATGCGGAGGATCTCGGCCATGTTCGCCATCAAATCACAGGACCGACCGCGCCAGGCGGCACCCCGGGACAGCGGTGGCCTAGGATCACCCCTTGTGACTATCGATCTCTCAGCCTCGTTCAAGGCCTACGACGTCCGCGGCATCGTGGGCGAGTCCATCACCGCCGAGACGGTCCGGGCCACCGGCGCCGCGTTCGTGGACGTCCTGGGCCTCACCGGCCTGACGGTCCTGGTGGGCGGGGACATGCGGCCCTCCTCGCCGGAGTTCGTGGACGCCTTCGCCGAGGGGGCGGCCCGCCGCGGCGCGGACGTCGTGAAGATCGGTCTGATCTCCACCGACGAGCTGTACTTCGCGTCCGGGACGTTCGACGCCGCCGGGGTGACCTTCACCGCGAGTCACAATCCGGCCGAGTACAACGGCATGAAGATGTCGAAGGCCGGCGCCGTCCCGGTCTCGTCCGAGACGGGCCTCTACGAGATCCGCGACCTCGCCCAGCGGTACCTGGACGAGGACTCCGTCCCCGCCGCGCAGCAGCCCGGGGCGGTCACCGAGCGGGACGTCCTGGCCGGGTACGCGGAGTACCTGCGCTCCCTCGTGGACCTGTCGGGGACGCGCCCGCTCAAGGTCGTGGTCGACGCCGGCAACGGCATGGCCGGGCTGACCACGCCCGCCGTGCTCGGCGGCGCCGTGCTGGAGCCGCTCCCGCTGGAGGTCGTGCCCCTGTACTTCGAGCTGGACGGCACCTTCCCCAACCACCCCGCCAACCCGCTGGAACCGGAGAACCTCGCGGACCTGCAGCGGGCCGTGCGCGAGCACGGCGCGGACCTGGGCATCGCGTTCGACGGCGACGCCGACCGCTGCTTCGTGGTCGACGAGCAGGGCGGGGCCGTCTCGCCGTCGGCCGTCACCGCGCTGGTCGCCGAGCGGGAGATCGCGCGTGCGCAGGCCGAGGGCGTCGAGCACCCGGTGATCATCCACAACCTCATCACGTCACGGGCCGTCCCCGAGCTGGTCACCGCGCGGGGCGGGCGCCCGGTGCGGACCCGGGTGGGCCACTCGTTCATCAAGGCCGTCATGGCGGAGGAGGGCGCCGTGTTCGGCGGCGAGCACTCCGCGCACTACTACTTCAAGGACTTCTTCAACGCGGACACCGGCATGCTCGCCGCGATGCACCTCCTGGCCGCCCTCGGCGAGCAGGACCGCCCGCTGAGCGAGCTGATGCACCAGTACGACCCGTACGCGGCGTCCGGGGAGATCAACTCCACGGTCGAGGACAAGGCCGGCGCCGTCCGGCGCGTCGTCGACGCCCTGGCCGGCCGGGACGTGACCGTGGAGGAGCTGGACGGCACCACGCTCAGCTGCCCGGACGAGGACTGGTGGTTCAACCTGCGCCCCTCCAACACCGAGCCGTTCCTGCGCCTCAACGTCGAGGCCAGGGACGAGGAGACGATGGAGCGCGTCAGGGACCGGGTGCTGGGCATCGTGCGCGCCTGAACGCCTCCGGCACCGCGCACGGGCCCCGCCGGACGAGTTCGTCCGGCGGGGCCCCGTGCGTGGTGGCTCAGACCGCGGCGGTCTCGCGCGCGTCGTCGTGGAGCATCCACTGGTCCGGGCCCAGGATCTCGTAGGCCACGCTGCGGCCCGGGACGCCCTGGGCGATCACGGCGGAGCGGGCGGCCTTCATGAAGGGCAGCGGGCCGCACAGCACCACCTGGGCGTCGGCCGGGATCCGCACGGCGTCGAGATCCATGAACCCGTCGTGGTCGCCCTCGCCCGGGGTCTCCATCCAGGTCTCCAGACGGGCGTGGGGCAGCTCGGCGACCAGGAGCTCGTGCAGCCCGCGCAGGGACCAGGTCGCGACCGAGCGGTCCGCGTGCAGGACGAGGACCCGGCGCTGGGACTCCTCGCGGACGAGCCGGTCCAGGAACGCGAGCATGGGGGTGACGCCGATCCCGGCGGAGGCCAGCACGAGCGGTCCGTCCCCCTCCGGGAGCAGCACGTCGCCGTAGGGGTTGGAGACCCGCAGGACGTCGCCCACCTGCACGTCGTGGTGCAGCACGGGGGTGACCTCTCCGCGCTCGTCGAGGCGGACGGCGATGCGGCGGGTCCCCTCCGGCCCCGGGACCAGCGTGAACTGCCGCGGCTGGTCCACCCCGTCGGGCATCCGGACCTCGACGGTCACGTACTGGCCCGCCGCGGCAGGGGTCATCGGGGTGTCGTCGGCGGGCTCGAGGGTGATGGCCGTGGTGGTGTCCCCGGTGCGCTCCTTGGCGGCGACCCGGAACGGGGCGAACACCACGTCGTTGGCCTGCCCCGCGTAGAGCCCCTCCTCGATCCTGATCAGGGCGTCGGCCATCAGCCAGTACACCTCGTCCCAGGCCGCCACGACCTCGGGCGTCGCGGCGTCCCCGAGATCCCGGGCGATCGCGCCGAAGAGGTGCTCGTGGACGATGGGGTAGTGCTCGGGCAGGATGCCCAGGGACGCGTGCTTGTGCGCCACGCGGGAGAGCAGCTCGTCCGGGTACCCCTCGGGGTGGGACAGCAGCCACGAGGCGAACATCGCGATGGAGCCAGCCAGGGCCTGGGCCTGGGTCCCGTTCTCCTGGTTGGCGCGGCTGAACATGCCGTCCAGCAGGTCGGGGCGCGCCTCGAACATGGACCGGTAGAACTCGGGGGTGATGAACGGGATGCGCTCGGCGACGACGCCGACGGTCTGCTCGATGACGGGACGGGACTGGTCGGACAGCACGGTTGCCTCCTGGGGTGCCGGTGGATGACATCCCAAAACTAGCATCCCGAATACTTTATTAAGGAATCGGTGCGGACCCGACCGTCGCACGCCCGTCCGGCGGATCCGGGGGGCGCAGACCGATGGACACCAGGACGGGGCCGACCTGGCGCTCGCTGCCGAGGTCCCGCACCCGCACGTCGTCGAGCGCACCGTAGAAGGCCTCCCGCGCGTCCGCGAGGGCCCTGCGCAACCGGCACCCGTGGTCCAGCGGGCAGTCCCCGCCGGCCGACTCGCACTCGACCATCGCGGAGCTCGACTCGAGCTCCCGGAGCAGGGAGCCCACGGTGGCGTCCAGGCCGGCGGCGGTGATCGACACACCGCCGGTGCGGCCGCGGCTCGAGGCCAGCAGGCCGAGCCCGCTGAGCCGGCCGACGGTCTTCGTCACGTGGTGGTAGGGGGCGCCCACGCCCTCGGCGATGGCGCGCGTGGTGAGCTTCTCCCCGTCGGGAACCGCCGCGGTCAGCAGCAGGACACGCAGGGCGATGTCGGAGAAGGCTGTCAGCCGCACGGCCACGTCCTCCCCTCGCGCATGGCGGCTCCTTCCGGATGTCCCGTACCTCCCGGCCGTCCACGGGAGGTCCTCCATTGTCCCACGCGGATACCGGGCACGGACGAGGGGCCCCCGCACGGGAGGCCCCTCGTCCGTCCGTCCACCGGGCCCGGGCACCGCGCTCCGGGCCGGAGCTCACTCCTGGTTCAGGCGGTTCTCCAGGCCGGCGCGCTGCTCGAGGATGGGCTCGGGCACGTGACCGAGCTTCTGGAACCACTCGTCGATGCTGGGCAGCTCGGCCTTCCACTCCTCGACGTCGACCGCCAGGGCGGCGTCGAGATCGTCGTCGGAGATGTCCAGGCCGGTGAGGTCCAGGTCCTCCTTCGTGGGCACGGTGCCGATCGGGGTCTCCCGGCCGCCGGCCCTGCCCTCGAGCCGCTCCGCGATCCACTTGACCACGCGCGAGTTCTCGCCGAAGCCCGGCCAGGCGAAGCCGCCGCTCGGGGTGCGCCGGAACCAGTTGACGTAGAAGACCTCCGGCATGTTCTCCTCGCCCACGCGCGCACCGATCTCGACCCAGTGCTCGAGGTAGTCGTTGGCGTTGTAGCCGATGAACGGCAGCATGGCCATCGGGTCGCGGCGCACCACGCCGACGGCGCCCTTGGCCGCGGCGGTGGTCTCCGAGGACAGGGTGGCGCCCTGGAAGACGCCGTGCTCCCAGCCGAAGGCCTGGGACACGAGCGGGACCGTGGTCTTGCGGCGGCCGCCGAAGACGATCGCGGACAGCGGCACGCCCTCGGGGTCGTCGTACTCGGGGGCCAGGATGTCGACCTGCTTGATCGGGGTGCAGAACCGCGAGTTCGGGTGCGCGGCGGGCCGCCCGGAGTCGGGGGTCCAGTCCCGGCCCTTCCAGTCGGTCAGGCGCGCCGGCACCTCCTCGGTCATGCCCTCCCACCAGACGCCGCCGTCCTCGGTCAGGGCGACGTTGGTGAAGATGGTGTTGCCCCGGGCGATCGCCCGCATGGCGTTGGGGTTCGTGGGCCACCCGGTGCCCGGGGCGACCCCAAACAGACCGGCCTCGGGGTTGGTCACCCGGGCCTGACCGTCCTTGCCGAAGCGGATCCAGGCGATGTCGTCGCCGACCATCTCCGCCTTCCAGCCCTCGATCGTGGGTTCCAGCATCGCGAAGTTGGTCTTGCCGCACGCGGACGGGAAGGCGCCCGAGATGAACCTGCTCTCGCCCTCGGGGCTGGTGATCTTGAGGATGAGCATGTGCTCCGCGAGCCAGCCCTCGTCGTGGGCGATGGCCGAGGCGATGCGCAGGGCGTAGCACTTCTTGCCGAGCAGGGCGTTGCCGCCGTAGCCGGAGCCGAAGGACCAGATGGCGCGGTCCTCGGGGAAGTGCACGATGTACTTGGCGGGGTTGCACGGCCAGGGCACGTCCTCCTCGCCGGGGGCCAGCGGGGCGCCCAGCGAGTGCATGCACTCGACGAAGAACCCGTTCTGCTCGGTCATCTTCTCGAGCACCGGGGTGCCGATGGTCGACATGATGCGCATGGAGCACACCACGTAGGCGGAGTCGGTGATCTCCACGCCGTAGCTGGGCTTCGACGCCTCCAGGTGGCCCATGACGAAGGGGATGACGTACATGGTGCGCCCCCGCATGGCGCCGCGGAACCTCTTGCGCAGCGACTCCGTCATCGCCGCCGGATCCTCCCAGTTGTTCGTGGGCCCGGCGCCCTTCTCGGTCCTGGTGCAGATGAACGTGCGCTCCTCGACCCGGGCGACGTCGTCCGGGTCGGAGAACGCGGCGAAGGAGTTGGGGAACTTCTCCTCGTCGAGGCGGACGAAGGTGCCGGCGTCCACGAGCTCGTCGGTGAGCCGTGTCCACTCGTCCTCCGAGCCGTCGACCCAGTGGATGCGGTCCGGCTGGGTCAGCTCCGCCATCTCCCGCACCCACGAGAGGAGGTGCGCGTGCGTGGTGGGCGCGTTGTCCAGCGCGTCCTTCACAGCCTCGTTCAGCCCGGTGGTCTCCGTCGTTGCAGTGGGGTTGTCAGCCATTGACATGTCTCCTCGTTGAGGCCGTCCGCCGACCGCCCGGGGCTCTCGTGGTGGTGCTCGTCGTCGAACACTCGACCCGGCGTCGTCGGGCCCACAGTGAGCGGCGTGGAGGTGGGCGGCCGGTCTCTACTGTGATGTGGGCTCATCCTATCGCCCCGGCACCGGCCGCCACAGACGGATTACGCGCGCCGGAGCGCCTCGAGTCGCACCCCGGCGGATTTTGCGCAGCCGGAGGCCGGAGGTACAGTTGTGTCCGGCTCGGACGGCGGTGACGCCGAGGAGCCGATGCGCCTGTAGCTCAACGGATAGAGCATCTGACTACGGATCAGAAGGTTGGGGGTTCGAATCCCTTCGGGCGCACCACCCCGAGAAGCCCCTCACCAGCGGAGACGCCGATGAGGGGCTTCTTCGTGCCCGGCGTCGTACGGGGCCGGGCACGGGCGGCGGACGGCTCAGGCCGGGGCCTCGGCGAGGGCGCGGACGTCTCCCCCGGCGCGCCCCACGAGGCCGCGCGTCACCACGGCGTCGAGCCCGGGCAGCCCGGCCGCCCGCAGCGCCAGGCGCCGGGCCTGCCGGCGCGCCCGGGAGGACGGCAGGAACCACTGCGCGCCGCTCCGGGCGACGCGCTGCTTCTCGGCCACGACCGGCCGCCAGACCCGCTCCCAGGCCCGCAGGCCCTCCTCGACCGACGCCGCCCGGGCGAGCCGCTCCGCCAGGAGCCAGGCCCCGGCCACACCCAGCGAGGCGCCCTGGCCGCCCAGCAGGGACACCGCCTGCCCCGAGTCCCCGAGCAGCACGACCCGGCCGCGGCTCCAGCGCGGCGCCTCGATCTGCGCCACCTGGTCGTAGTACAGCCGGTCCGCGCCGGGGCAGGCCGCGAGGGCGCGGGGCGCGATCCAGCCGAGCGGTCCGTGGACGTCGCGCAGGGTCTCACGGGGGTCGGCCGGCAGGGCCGGTCCGGTGGCCCGGTGCACGGCGAACGCGGCCACGCGTCCGTCGCGCAGCCCGTAGAAGCCCATGGCACGGTCGATGCTGTCCGTGAGGCAGAAGCGGTTGCCGATCTCCCGGTAGGCCTCCGGGTCCTCGAAGACGTACGCCGCCGTGTGCAGGCCCAGCCAGCGGCGGAAGCGCTCCTCGGGACCGAACACCGAGCCCCGGACGGCCGAGTGCACGCCGTCGGCGCCGACGAGCAGGTCGGCCTCGAGCACCGTGCCGTCGTCGAGCACCGCCCCCGCCCCGCCGGGCCGCTCCCGGACCGCGACGACGCGCCGCCCGAAGCGGAGCTCTGCCACGTCCCGGGCGTGCTCGCGGAGCACCCGCTCGAGGTCGGGCCGCATCACGCTGACGAGGCGTCCGTCGAGGGCGCCCGCGAACCGGGCGAACGGCAGCCCCGCCCGGTCCCGGCCGCGGTCGTCCACGTAGCTGAGCCGGTCCACCCTGTAGCCGAGCTCCAGGATCCCGGGCAGCACGCCCATCGCCTCGGCCGCGTCCCAGCCGGGGCCGAAGTAGTCCATCATGTAGCCCTGCTCCCGGGGTCGCGGCGCCCGCTCCAGGACGACGACGTCCCAGCCCCGCCGGCCCAGGCACCCTGCCAGGGACAGCCCGGCGATGCCCGCCCCGCAGACGACCGCGCGCACGGCCGTCCCCCTCAGTACCGGTCGCCGACGGCGACGACGCCGTCCAGCAGCTCGAGGTCCTCGGCCGTGAGGCGCAGCCCGGCGGCCGTCGCGTCCTCCCGCAGGTGGCCGGGGTCGGTGGTGCCGGGGATGGGCAGCACGTGCTCGCCCGGCGCCATGGTCCAGGCGATCGCGACCGCCGCGAGGGACGCCTCGTGCCGGTGGGCGACCTCCCGGAGCGGCCCGAGCACGGCGTCCTCGTTGGCGGCCACGGCCTCCGCCGTGAACCGGGGGTTGCGCGAGCGGAAGTCGGAGGCGGAGAACGTCCGGCCGGCGAGGCCGCCGGTGAGGTAGCCACGGCCCAGCGGGGAGAAGGGGACGAACATCGCCCCGTGATCCGCGCACCAGGAGACGACGTCGCCCGAGGGGTCACCGTCCGCGGTGGGACCGGATCCGCCGGGGTTGCGGGTCCACAGGGAGTACTCCGACTGCACGGCCGCGACCGGGTGGATCGCGTGCGCCCGGTCGGCCTGCTCCGTGCTCACCTCGGAGAGCCCCACGTGGCGGACCTTGCCCGCGGCTACGAGCTCGGCCATCGCGCCCCACGTCTCCTCCAGGGGCACGCCGGGGTCCACCCGGTGGAGGTAGTAGAGGTCCACGACGTCGGTGCGCAGCCGGCGCAGGCTGTCCTCGACGGAGCGGCGCACCTCGTCCGGGTGCCCGCAGCGCTCCGTCCGGGGCGGTTCCAGGGACGCCGCGCGCAGACCGGTCTTGGAGCAGAGGAACACCTCGTCCCGGCGCCCGCCGAGGGCGGCACCGACGAGCTCCTCGTTGGCTCCCCCGCCGTAGAGCACCGCGGTGTCCACGAAGTTCGCGCCGAGGTCCACGGCGAGCCCGAGCACCTCGTGCTTCTGCCGCTCGGTCAGCCCGTGCCGGTCGTAGACCCAGCTCAGGCCCATGGCCCCGTACCCGACCGCGCCCACACGCTCCCCCGACGGGGTGAACTCCACCTGCCGCATCCTCGTTCCTCCGTCCTGGCTGCTGCCCTGGCGCCGTCCTTGCTGCCCTGGCGCCGTCCTTGCTGCCCTGGCGCCGTCCTTGCTGCCGCCGCGCGGCGGCAGGGTTCCGGATCAGCCCTCCCCCTCGGACGCTCGCGGCACGGTGAAGTGCATCAGGCGGGCGTCCGCGCCGTCCAGTCCGGCCCAGGCACCGGCGACGTCCAGGACCGCCAGTCCCGAGGTGGGGCAGCCGTCCGCGAGAGCCATCACGGCGTCGTAGTCGGAGTCCGGCGTGGCCAGGCGGAGGGCGGCGTCCCGCAGTCCGGGCAGGTGTCCGATCAGCAATAGGGACTGCACGGTCTCGGGCACGTGGTTGACCGCCGCGATGATCCGCGTGTCCGGGGCCGCGTAGAGCGACTCGTCGAGCCGGGCGGTCGGCGCGAGGTCGCCGAGGACGCTGCACACCCATGTGCAGGTCTGGCGCGCGCGCAGAGCGCTCGAGCACAGGATCATGTCCGGCACGGGCCCGTGCTCCAGCAGCCAGCGCCCGGCCGCGGCGGCATCCGCGGCCCCGCCCCGGTCGAGCGGGCGGTCGTGGTCGGACACGCCCCAGGGGTGCTCTGCCTCCGCGTGGCGCATGAGGACGAGCTTCTTGCGGTCGTGGCGGGTCATCGGTTCATGATGTCACGCGCCCGCCGGGCACAGGGCGGCCCCTGAGCCTCGAAGAAGGGTGCCGGGGCCTGCGCAGTCCGGCTGCGGACGAGTGGGCGGATCAGATCGAGTACTCGGGCGCGGCCCAGACCACGACCTCGGGGTGCTCGTAGAAGCGGTAGCCCTGGCCGCGGACGGTGCGCACGGTGTTGGCGAGCCGGCCGAGCTTGGAGCGCAGGCGCCGGATGTGGACGTCGATGGTCCGCTCGTTGGGCACTTCCTCCGAGTCGCGCCACAGGCTGTGCAGGAGCTCGTGGCGGCCGACCGTCCGGCTGCCGTTCTCCACGAGGTAGTTCAGCAGCTCGAACTCCTTGAAGGTGAGGTTCAGGAGACCGCCGTCGAGGAAGACCTCCCGGCGGGAGAGGTCGATCAGCACTCCGGTGGACTGACTGGTCTTCGTCTCGGGCGCCGGCGCCGGCGCGGCGGGCGCCGCAGGTCGCACGGTCCCGGAGGTGGGGTCCCCCAGGGCGTTGCGGACGACCTCGAGGTCGGTGCCGGCGGTCTGGGCGGGCGCCAGTGCCACTGCGGCGTAGGAGTCGGCCTGGGGGACGAGCTGCTGGGCGTAGGCCCGGATGCTCTGGACCATCTTCACCAGCGAGGTGCCGCTGGCCGCCGCGGTCTCCTCGTTGAGGCCCACGTAGATCACGAAGCCGCGCGCCTCGTTCTCCTGCGCCTGGGGTCGGGGCGCGGTGTCCCGCTGCAGGCGGGTGGGCAGCGGCGGCTCCCCGGGCGTGGCCGGCATGGGGCCGAGCGTGTTCCGGAGACTGCGGTAGTCGGCGGGGGCCGTCTGCCCCCGCTCGGGAGCCGCGGCAGGACCGCGCGCACCGCGGGACTCGCCCGCGCGGTTGCGCTGAGAAATGTGCACGTATCCCGGTGTGCCTGGCATCTGGTGCGCCTCGTCTCTGCTTCGTGCGGCGGACGACGCTCCGTCCACCTAGGTCGCCCCGCCCCTCGGAACGACCCCACCACTCCCAGCTCCCGGACCGCCGGCTCCGTGGTGGGTCGGGGAGGGTCCCCGCGAAGCTGACAAATCCCTGACAGTGGCGTCCAGCTCATGGTCCACCAGGCCCATCCATCGCGCAAGTAATAATCATGACGCTATCTCACCATGTGAGATTGGGACGACAGTCGTACAAGTCGACGGTCAAAATAAACCCCCTTCACTTGCCCTCGCTTCTCATCGCTCGAGGAAAAGCCCGGGATATCAGACATCAGGCGGTCGATCCGCTCCCGCCGGTCTCTATACACTTCCGGATTCTGTTGTCAAGACACCAATTTCGGTGAACATTCCGTCTCACGATGTGGATACCCGCTTTCGGGGACGACAACGGCCCGCCGACCGGGTCGACGGGCCGTTCCGGCGGGCAATCCGCCGATTGCCGGGGGTCGTGGTCAGTCGACCACGCCGTAGAGCCGGTCCCCGGCGTCGCCGAGGCCCGGGACGATGTAGGAGTTCTCGTCGAGCCGTTCGTCCCTCGCAGCCAGGACGATGCTGACCTCGGAGTCCCCCAGTTCCTCCTCGAGGGCGGCCAGTCCCTCGGGGGCGGCCAGCAGGCAGACGCACGTGATCTGCTCCGCCCCGCGGCGGTAGAGGAACTTGATGGCCTCCCGCAGGGTGCCGCCCGTGGCCAGCATCGGGTCGAGGACGAAGACCTGCCGCCCGGTGAGGTCGTCGGGCAGGCGCTCGGCGTAGGTGATGATGTCCAGGGTGTCCTCGTTGCGGGCCATGCCCAGGAAGCCCACCTCGGCCGTCGGGACCAGCCGGGTCATGCCCTCGAGCATGCCGAGGCCGGCACGCAGGATCGGCACGACCAGGGGCCGGGGCTTCGACAGCCCCACCCCCGTGGTGCGCGTGACCGGGGTGTCGATCTCCACCGGCTCCACCCGGACCCCCCGGGTGGCCTCGTACGCGAGCAGCGTCACGAGCTCCTCGACGAGCAGGCGGAACACCGGGGACGTGGTGTTCTTGTCCCGGAGCACGGTCAGTTTGTGTGCCACCAGTGGGTGGTCGAGAACGGTCACTCGCATGGATCAAAATTACCACCGGGCCACGGAGGCACCCCGCCCCCTCGCCGGGCCCCTCTCCTCCCCGCGATCCGCCGAGGAGGAGACAGGAGGAGAGGACTCCGCATGGCACTGCCCCCGCGCACTCGGTCCGAAGCACGGGCGGAGGAGTGGATGCGGCTGGCCCTGGCCGAGGCCCGGGCCGCGCTCGAGACGCGGGACGTGCCGATCGGCGCCGTCGTCGTCGGCCCGGACGGGACGGTGGCGGGGCGCGGGCGCAACCGCCGGGAGGCCGATCGCGACCCCACCGCCCACGCCGAGATCCTGGCCCTGCGCGACGCCGCCCGCACGCTGGGCTCGTGGCGGCTGGACGGCTGCACGCTCGTGGTGACGCTCGAGCCCTGCGCGATGTGCGCGGGCGGGATCGTCCTGGCCCGTGTGCCCCGGGTGGTGCTGGGTGCCTGGGACGACAAGGCCGGGGCCGCGGGCTCGGTGCTCGACGTGCTCCGGGAGCGGCGGCTCAACCACTGGGTGGAGGTGACCGGCGGCGTCCTGCAGGAGGAGTGCTCCCGCCTGCTCCTCGACTTCTTCGCCGGGCACCGGCGCGGCGGGGACGACGACGCCGGGGCGCCCGGTCCCGGCCCTGCCGGCTCCGCGGGTTTTGGCGCTTGAGCACGCCAGCCGGTACAGTACTGCGAGCTGGTGACGTGTCCGAGCGGCCGAAGGTGCATCACTCGAAATGATGTTTGGTGTAAGAGCCAACGAGGGTTCAAATCCCTCCGTCACCGCCAGTCGAGAAGGCCCCTGCTCCCCCGGGACGCAGGGGCCTTCCGCATGTCCTGGCGTGGCCGGACAGGCCCCAGACCGGCTCGGGGATCGGAGCGGTTGATCCGTCGCCGCGCCGCGGTGCGGTTCACTGGTGGCATGACCCTGGAACGATGGCAGAACATCACGGAGTGGCCGATGATGCTGGCGGCCGTGCTCTACCTGGCCGTGTACAGCTGGCAGGTGCTCGACCCCGAGACGCTTCCGGACCGGACCGCGGAGACGGTCCTGGTGGGCATCTGGCTCCTGTTCGCCCTGCACTACGTGGTGAGCCTGGCGCTGGCCCCCGCCAGGCTGTCCTGGTTCCTGCGGCACCTGCACGAGCTGGTCATCGTGGCCCTGCCCATGCTCAGGCCTCTCCGCCTGCTCCGGCTGCTCACCACGCTCAGCGTCCTCCACCGGGTCGCCGGCGTCGCCCTGCGGGGCCGGGTCGTGATCTACATCAGCGGCGCCTCGGTCCTGCTCGTCTACATCGCGGCCCTGGCCATGTACGACACCGAGCGGGACCACCCGGACGCGCTCATCACCACCTTCTGGGACGCCCTGTGGTGGGCCGTCGTCAGCATCACGACCGTCGGCTACGGCGACCTCTACCCCGTGACCGCCACCGGGCGGGTCATCGCGATCGCGCTGATGATCTACGGCATCGCGCTCCTCGGCGTCGTCACCGCCACGCTGGCCTCGTGGCTCATCCAGCAGGTCGCGGAGGAGGGGGACCAGAACGCAGCGGCGACCGAGGCCCACGTCCACCGGCTTCAGGAGGAGATCGCCGAGCTCCGCGAGCTCCTGGTGGAGCACCCGGAGCGCCCCCGGCACCCCGAGCAGCCCGAGTCGCCGGCCCGCTGACCACGGGGCCCGGCGGATCGTGGCTCTCCGTGTCCCGCAGGGAGAGCCCCGGTCACCGGCGGGAGGCGTGGAGGCGTGCTGCCGGTCGCGGCGGTCGCATCCGCTACCGTGGTGCCGTCACGGCCCGCCGTCCGGCGGGCGGCGAACGGAGGGGTGCAGCATGACGACGACGGCGCGGGCGGCCGGACACCTGGGCGCGGACGGGGAGGAGTACCCGGACGCGTACTTCGTGCGGCTGGACGGCACCAGGTTCCGCTCGACGCTGCACTCGCAGGGCGCGTGGAGCGACGCCGAGCAGCACATGGGTGCCGCCTCGGGTCTGCTCGCCCACGCCGTGGACGTCGACCACCCCCGCGAGGACCTGCTGCCCGTGCGCTTCTCCTACGACATCCTCGGCTTCATCCCCGGCGGCGAGGTCGAGGTGACGACGCGCGTGGTCCGCCCGGGCCGCACCATCGAGCTGGTCGAGGCCACGATGAGCCACGCGGGCCGCTCCTGCATCCGGCTCAGCGTGTGGCGGCTGGTCCGCGGGGAGACCGCCGGGTCCGCCGGCACGCACCGGGAGGCCCTGCCGCCCGTGACCGACACGCTGCCCACCACGATGACCGGGCGCTGGCCCGGCGGGTACATCGCGTCCCTCGAGGGCCGCACCGTGCGGGAGCACCGGCCGGGCCGGGCCGCCATGTGGCTGCGCGCGCCGCACGCCGTCGTCGCCGGCGAGGAGTCGTCCACCACGGCGCGGTTCCTGGCGGCGGTGGACGCCGCCAACGGCATCGCCGTGCGGGTGGGCCCGGACGAGATGGCCTTCCCGAACGTGGACCTCGGCGTGCACCTGGTCCGGGAGCCGGTCTCCCCGTGGGTGGGCCTCGACACGCACGTCACCTTCGGCGACACCGGCGTGGGTCTCACCGAGTCGGCGCTGCACGACGAGGCCGGCTACCTGGGCCAGGTGGCCCAGTCCCTGACGATCCGGCCCCTCCCCGCCTCCGGCTGAGCCGGACCGGCCGACCGGCGCGGACCCGGCCGCACCACTGGGGCCGCACCGCCCGAACCGCGCACCGGGCAGGGGGCACCCTGGACGGGCCGCCCGCTCGGCACGCCTCGGGACTGCCCGGCCCGTCCGGGGCGCCCGCCGCGCGACCGTACAATGGGCGGCGGGATTTCCGACGTCGAGACCAGGGGCGGCCACGCCCCGAGGAGGCCATTCAGTGAGCAGCATCAACATCACCGTGATCGATCGCGAGGGCAACCGCACCGAGGGTGTCGAGTGGAAGGACTTCGAGAGCCTCATGGAGGCCCTCACCCGCCACAAGTACCCGATCCTGGCGACCTGCGGCGGCAACGCCTCGTGCTCCACCTGCCACTCCTACCTCGACCAGGGCGCCTTCGCGAAGGCCAACGAGATCAACGACGAGGAGGAGGACCTCCTCGACATGCTCGACGACACCCGGCACGACACCTCGCGGCTGAGCTGCCAGGTGGAGTGGGCCGAGGAGCTCGACGGCGCCGAGGTCACCATCGCCCCCGAGTGGTGAGGCCTCCGTCCCCGCAGGGACGATCCCGCCAGCTCTGACCAGACCCCGGACGGACCGGCGCTGCCGGCGCGCAGGAAGTGGACCATGACCGACATCCGTGAGGACCTCACGACCCGCGCCGCCTACGTCTCGGACGCGTCGATCTACCGCCGGCTCCCCGAGGCGGTGGCGGAGCCGCGCAGCGTCGAGGAGGTGCGCGAGCTGCTGGCGCTGGCCCGTGAGCGCGGGTGGCCGGTGGTCTCCCGCGGGGGCGGGACGTCGGTGGCGGGCAACGCGATCGGCGACGGACTGGTCATCGACACGTCCCGGCACTTCAACCGGATCCTGTCGATCAACCCCGAGGCGATGACCGCCACGATAGAGCCCGGGGTGATCTGCGACCAGCTGCGGTCCGCGGCGTCCGAGTTCGGACTCACCTACGGCCCCGACCCCTCGACGCACTCGCGGTGCACGATCGGCGGGATGGTCGCCAACAACGCGTGCGGCTCCCACTCCGTGGCGTGGGGCACGTCCGCCGACAACCTGGTGTCGCTGAAGGTCATGCTCGCCGACGGCCGGGTGGTCGAGCTGCACGAGGGCGGCACCTCCGAGCCGGCGATCACCCGGGCCCTCACCGGGATCCGGGACCGCCACCTCGCGATGCTGCGCACCGAGCTCGGCCAGTTCCCGCGCCAGGTCTCCGGCTACGGGCTGCACTACCTGCTCGGGGAGAAGGGCTTCGACGCCGCCAAGGCCTTCGCGGGGACGGAGGGCACCTGCGGGGTCATCACGGAGCTCACGGTCCGCCTGGTCCGCAGGCCGGCCCACACGGCCCTGGCCGTACTGGGCTTCGAGGACGCCTTCGAGGCCGCGACCGCGGCGCCGAGGCTGCGGGTCCCGGGCGTGTACACGATCGAGGGCATGGGCTCGGACCTGCTCGACGCCCTGCGCACCCGCCAGGGGCAGGAGCATGCCGGCGAGGAGCTGCCCCGCGGCGGCGGCTGGCTCTACTGCGAGGTCGGCGCGGACACCCCCGAGGAGGCCGAGGCGGGTGCCCGGGCGCTGCCGGGGCTCGTGGAGGAGAACGTCGTGGACTCCGTGGTCGTCTCCGACACGGCGCGGGTCCGGGCCCTGTGGCGGATCCGCGAGGCCGGCGCGGGCATCGTGACCCGCCTGCCCGACGGCGGGGAGGCCTGGCCCGGGTGGGAGGACTCCGCGGTCCCGCCCGCGCGCCTGGGCGAGTACCTGCGCGACCTCTACGACCTCCTGCACGAGCTGGGCCTCACCGGCATCCCCTTCGGGCACTTCGGAGAGGGCTGCGTGCACATCCGCATCTCCTTCGACTTCGCCGACGACGCCGGGGTCGCGGCGTACCGGACGTTCATCGAACGGGCCGCGGAGCTCGTGCACCGCTACGGCGGCTCCGTCTCCGGCGAGCACGGGGACGGCCGGGCCCGCTCGGAGCTGCTGGCCACGATCTACTCGCCCGAAGCACGGGCCGCCTTCGCGGAGTTCAAGCGCGTCTTCGACCCGGACGGGCTCTTCAACCCCGGCGTGCTCGTGGACCCGGAGCCCGTCGACCAGGGCATCCGCCCCGGTCCGGGGGCTCGGACGTTCGAGCTCACGCCCGTGCACGCGTTCTCCCGCGACGGCGGCTCGTTCTCCAGCGCCGTGAACCGGTGCGTGGGGGTGGGCGCGTGCCGTTCCGACGTCGGGGCCATGTGCCCGTCCTTCCAGGCGACCCACGACGAGGTGCACTCGACCCGCGGCCGCGCCCGGTCCCTGGCCGAGATGCTGCGCGGGGAGTCCATCACGGACGGCTGGAAGTCGAAGGAGACCCTCGAGGCGCTCGACCTGTGCCTGTCCTGCAAGGCCTGCGCCTCCGAGTGCCCGGTCAACGTGGACATGGCGACCTACAAGGCCGAGTTCCTGCACCACCACTACCGGCACGGCCTGCTCTCCTTCCTCGGCCGGGACCGCCGGCCGATGGCGCAGTTCACGATGGGCTGGATGCCGCTCTTGATGCGGATCGTGGAGAAGGTGCCCCTCTCCTTCCGGCTGATCAACCTGCTGGAGTCCAACCGGGCCGTCGAGGAGCTGACCAAGCGCCTCGGCGGGATCGAGCCGAAGCGCCGGATGATCTCCTTCGCCGACCAGCCGCTCACCCGGTGGTTCCGCGGCCGCTCCGCCGACCAGCGCCCGGGCGACGACGCGGACGGCCGGCCCACCGTGGTGCTGTGGCCGGACACGTTCACCAACTTCGCCGCGGACGCCCCCGGCAAGGCCGCCGTGGAGGTGCTCGAGGCCATGGGCTACCGGGTGCTGCTACCCATGGGCAACGTCTGCTGCGGGCTGACCTGGCACTCCACCGGGCAGCTGGACATGACGCAGAGGGTGCTGCGCGACACCCTCGACGTGATGGAGCCGCTGCTGGCGGCCGGCTACCCGATCGTCGGGCTCGAGCCCTCGTGCACCGTGATGCTCCAGGACGAGATCACGGAGCTGCTCCCCGACGACCCCCGCGCCCGGCGGGTCAGCGAGCTGACGACGACGATCGGCGCGTTCGCGGCCCGCCACCTGGCCGAGGGCGGCCCGTGGCCGTTCCAGGAGCTGGCCACCGAGACCGGTCCCGCCGGCGCCGTGTGCCAGGTGCACTGCCACCAGCAGTCGATGAGCGGCTACGGCCGGGAGCTGGAGGTCCTCGCGAAGCTGGGCGTGGACACCGCCGTGGTCGGCGGCGGCTGCTGCGGGCTCGCGGGCAACTGGGGCTTCGAGCCCGGCCACTACGAGGTCTCGCAGACCCTCGGCGAGCGCGAGCTGTTCCCCGCGATCCGCGCGGCCGCGGACGGGACGATCGTGCTGGCCGACGGCTTCTCGTGCCGCACCCAGATCGCCCAGGGCACCGGGGCCGACGGCGTCCACCTCGCCGAGGTGCTGCGCGCGGCGCTGCCCCCCGCCGAGGACGGCCGGCCGTAGCGCACGCCCCTGGGTCCCTCGGCGGCGACGGCGGCACTCCCGGGGCCTCGTGTCGGTGGCCCGCCCTAGAATGAGGGCCCCGGGGAGCTCCCTCCCCGGGGCGTGGTCCTCCACGTCCGTCCGTCCGAGGAGAAGAGCCCCCCATGTCCTCGCTCCTCCCCGCCGCCCGGGCCTTCCCGGCCGGCGACCACCCGGCGCGCGGCGCCCGGACGGGCCCGGACCGGCGCGTGCGCCCGACCGGGAGCACGGAGCCCGTCCCGAGCCCCGTCCCCGCCGAGGTCTGCGGCGCTCCGCGGATCCACCAGCCCGGGATCCAGGGCCTTGGCGCCTGACCCGGCCCTGAGCCTGTTCACCGAGCACACGCGGACCTGGTTCGCAGGTGCGTTCGCCGCGCCCACCGCCGCCCAGGAGGGCGCGTGGCGGGCGATCGCCGCCGGGCGGCACGCCCTGATCGTCGCGCCCACCGGTTCCGGCAAGACCCTGGCCGCCTTCCTGTGGGCGCTGGACCGCTTCGTGGCCGAGGCCGCTCCGGGGGGTGTCCCGGCCGGCGGGGCAGCGTCCCCCCGCGGGACCACGGCCGCCCGCCGCGCGGCGCCCGGCAGCACGGACGGCAGCACGGGCGGCCCCGCGTCCGGGACCGCGGACGGCACGGCCTCCGCCGGCGGCAGCCTGCGGGCCAAGGCCCGCTCGGCGAGCGCCCGGGGCGAGCGGCGCGGGACCCGGGTCCTCTACATCTCCCCCCTGAAGGCCCTGGGCGTCGACGTGGAGCGCAACCTGCGGGCCCCGCTGATCGGGATCTCGCAGACGGCGCGCCACGCCGGGGTCGAGCCGCCGGAGATCAGCGTGGGCGTCCGTTCCGGGGACACCCCCCAGGCGATCCGCCGGGCCCTGCTGACCAGTCCCCCGGACATCCTCATCACCACGCCCGAGTCGCTGTACCTGATGCTGACCTCCAAGGCGCGGGAGACCCTCACTGACGTGCAGACGGTCATCGTGGACGAGGTGCACGCCGTGGCCGGCACCAAGCGGGGGGCGCACCTGGCGGTCACGCTCGAACGCCTGGACGCCCTGCTGGAGCGGCCGGTGCAGCGCATCGGGCTGTCCGCGACCGTCGAGCCGATCGAGACGGTCGCCCGGTTCCTGGGCGGCCGGGAGCCGGTCTCCGTCGTCGCGCCGCGGGCGGAGAAGTCGTGGGACCTCACGGTCTCGGTGCCGATCCCGGACATGACGGTGCTGGGCGGTCCGAGCGCCTCGCCGTCCCTGGCCGGGTCCGGCTTCGGGGACGACGACCTCGACGCCCTCGCCCCCACGACCACCGCGTCGATCTGGCCGCACGTCGAGGAGCGGGTCGTGGACCTGGTGCTCGAGAACCGGTCGACCATCGTGTTCGCCAACTCCCGCGGCCTCTCCGAGAAGCTCACGGCACGGCTGAACGAGATCTACGCCTTCCGCCTGGAGCACGCGGGCCAGGAGGGCGCCGGCCACGACGGTACCCTCCCCGACGGCGCGGGCCAGGACGGCACCCTCCCGGACGGCACCCTCCCGGACGGCGCCGGCCGGCACGGCTCCGGCGCACCCGACGACTGGGCGCGCGGGCTCCCGGTGGGCTCCGCCCCGCAGCAGGTCGGGGACGTGCTGCGCTCCGCCCTGTCCGGAGGCCACGGGGCCGGCGGGTCCACCGACCCCGGGCCCGCGGACCTGCGCCGGCAGACCGGCCACTACGAGGGCGCGGCGCCGGTGCTGGCGCGCGCCCACCACGGGTCGGTGTCGAAGGACCAGCGGGCGGTCATCGAGGACGACCTCAAGACCGGTCGGCTGCGCTGCGTCGTGGCCACGTCCTCCCTCGAGCTGGGCATCGACATGGGCGCGGTGGACCTGGTGGTCCAGATCGAGGCCCCGCCCTCCGCGGCCTCGGGCCTGCAGCGCGTGGGCCGCGCCGGCCACCAGGTGGGCGAGGTCTCGCGCGGCTGGTTCTACCCGAAGCACCGCGGGGACCTGCTGGACGCCGCGGTCACGGTGGAGCGGATGCTGCAGGGCAGGATCGAGCCGCTCGCGGTCCCGCTCAACCCCCTGGACGTCCTGGCGCAGCAGACCGTCGCGGCGACCGCGCTGGGCCCGGTCGACGTCGAGGAGTGGTTCGACACCGTCCGCCGGTCCTGCCCGTTCCTGACCCTGCCCCGGTCCGCCTACGACGCCACCCTGGACCTGCTCTCGGGCCGCTACCCGTCCGACGAGTTCGCCGAGCTGCGCCCGCGGATCGTGTGGGACCGGGAGACCGGCACCATCGAGGGCCGGCCCGGGGCGCAGCGCCTGGCCGTGACCTCGGGCGGCACCATCCCGGACCGCGGCCTGTTCGCGGTCTACCTCGTGGGCGAGCAGGACGGGAAGAACTCCAAGCGGGTGGGCGAGCTCGACGAGGAGATGGTCTACGAGTCCCGCGTGGGGGACGTCATCGCCCTGGGCGCCTCCAGCTGGCGGATCGAGGAGATCACGCACGACCGCGTCGTCGTCTCCCCCGCCCCGGGCGTCCCCGGCAAGCTGCCGTTCTGGCACGGCGACGGCCCCGGCCGTCCCGTGGAGCTGGGCCGCGCGGTGGGCCGCTTCAACCGCGAGATCGCCGGGGCCCCGGAGCCGGAGGCCCGCGCCCGGCTGCGCACGGCCGGTCTCGACGAGTGGGCCGCCGACAACCTGCTCGCCTACGTGGGCGAGCAGAAGGAGGCGGTGGGGCAGGTGCCCTCGGACCGGCTGTTCGTCGTCGAGCGCTTCCACGACGAGCTCGGGGACTGGCGCGTGGTGCTGCACTCGCCGTTCGGGATGCCCGTGCACGCCCCGTGGGCGCTGGCCGTGGGAGCCCGGCTGCACGAGCGGTACGGGCTGGACGGCTCCGCGCAGGCCGCCGACGACGGGATCGTGCTCCGCGTGCCGGCCATGGAGGACGAGCCCCCGGGGGCGGAGCTGTTCCTCTTCGACGCCGACGAGCTCGACCGGATCGTCACCGAGGAGGTGGGCGGCTCGGCGCTGTTCGCGTCCCGGTTCCGGGAGTGCGCCGCCCGCGCCCTGCTGCTGCCCCGGCGCGACCCCGGCCGGCGCTCCCCGCTGTGGCAGCAGCGCCAGCGCTCGGCGCAGCTGCTGGACGTCGCCCGGAAGTACCCGCAGTTCCCGATCATCCTGGAGACCATCCGCGAGTGCCTCCAGGACGTCTACGACCTGCCGGCGCTCAAGGAGCTGCACCGGGCGGTCGAGCGGCGGGCCATCCGGGTGGTCGAGACCACCACGGAGCAGCCGTCCCCGTTCGCCCGCACGCTGCTCTTCGGCTACGTGGCGCAGTTCCTCTACGAGGGGGACTCGCCGCTGGCCGAGCGCAAGGCGGCCGTCCTGTCCCTCGACGCCGCCCTGCTCAACGAGCTCCTGGGCCGGGCCGAGCTGCGGGAGCTGCTGGACCCCGAGGTCCTCGAGCGCACGGAGGCCGAGCTGCAGCGCCTGGCCCCGGACCGCCGGCTGCGCGGGATCGAGGGCGCGGCCGACCTGCTGCGCCTGCTCGGCCCGCTCACCACCGCCGAGGCTGTCCGCCGGCTCCAGGACCCCGGGGACCCGGACGCCCCGTGCCCCGAGGACGTCGCCGGCGGGTGGCTCGACCAGCTCGTGTCCGCCAACCGCGCCCTGCGGGTGCACCTGCGCGGCGTCGAGCACTGGGCCGCGATCGAGGACGCCTCCCGGCTGCGCGACGCCCTGGGCGTCCCCCTGCCCATGGGGGTGCCGCTGGCCTTCGTGGAGCCGGTCGAGGACCCGCTGGCCGACCTCGTCTCACGCTACGCCCGCACCCACGGTCCCTTCACGGTGGACGAGGCCGCCGCGCGGCTCGGGCTGGGCACGGCCGTGGTGCGCACCACGCTGGAGCGGCTCGCCGCGGACCGGCGGGTGGTCGAGGGCGAGTTCCGGCCGGTGCGCGACGACGGCGGGGCCGGCCCGGCGGCGTCCGAGTGGTGCGAGGCCGAGGTGCTGCGCCGGATCCGGCGCCGTTCGCTGGCCGCGCTGCGCCGCGACGTGGAACCCGTGTCCGGGCAGGTCTACGCCCGGTTCCTGCCGGCCTGGCAGCACGTCGGCCGGGGCCACCAGCTGCGCGGCGAGGACGGGGTGCTCACCGTGGTGGACCAGCTCGCGGGTGTCCCCGTCCCCGCCTCGGCCTGGGAGCCGCTCGTGCTCGCGGCCCGGGTGGCCGACTACCGGCCCGAGCTGCTGGACGAGCTGACCGCCACCGGGGAGATCCTCTGGTCCGGGGCCGGGTCCCTCGCCGGCGACGACGGGTGGGTGTCGCTGCACCTGAGCGAGGCCGCCCAGCTCACCCTGCCCCCGGCCGAGACCCTCGCGGCCGCGGCCGCGGCCCTGGACTCCACGCTGGAGCGGCGCGTGCTCGACGTCCTCGCCCCCGGCGGCGCGTGGTTCTTCCCGCAGCTGCTGGGTCTGCTCGACGCGGCCGGGGACCCGGTCCCCGCCGCCGGGCTGACCACGGCGCTGTGGAACCTCGTCTGGTCCGGGCTGGTCACCAACGACACCTTCCTGCCCGTGCGCTCCCTGCTCTCCGGCGGGCAGGCCGCCCACCGGCACAGGCCCCGGGCGCCCCGGGGCCGCACCACGTCCCGGCGGGGCGCCGCCCGGCTGCGGCCCGGCGGCGCCCCCGCCCGGCCCGGGACCGGTGGCGCGCTGCGCGCCCCGGCCGGAGCGGCCACCCTGGAGCGCCACGACTCCCCGCTCGTGGCCGGGCGCTGGTCGATGCTGCGCCCCGAGCCCCTCGACCCCACGCTGCGGGCGTCGGCCACCGCGGAGCTGCTCATGGACCGCTACGGCGTGGTGACCAAGGGCCCTGTGGCGGTCGAGGAGATCCCCGGCGGCTTCGCCACCGTGTACAAGGTGCTCTCCACGCTCGAGGACACGGGCCGGGCCCGCCGCGGCTACTTCATCGAGGGCCTGGGCGCGGCCCAGTTCGCGCAGGCCGCCACGGTGGACCACCTCCGGACGTTCAGCACCGACGACCAGGTCCGCGCCGAGGAGCCCGTGGCGCTGGCGCTGGCCGCGACCGACCCCGCCAGCCCCTACGGGGCCGCCCTCGAGTGGCCCGAGCCCGTGTCCGTGGCCGCTCCGGACGGCGGGGACGCGCCCGCGGGGCGGCACCGGCCCGGGCGGAAGGCCGGCGCCGTCGTCGTGCTCGTGGACGGCGCCCTGGTCCTGTACGTCGAGCGCGGCGGCAGGACCGTCCTCGCGTTCACGGACGAGCCTGCCGTCCTGGCCGCCGCCGGGCCCGCGGTGGCCGAGACCGTCCGCCGGGGCGCGGTGGACAAGCTGACCGTCGAGAAGGTCAACGGCGCCGGCGTCCTGGGTCACGGCCCGGTCGAGACCGCGGTGCGGGACTCCCTGCTGACCGGCGGGTTCTACTCGACACCGCGCGGGCTGAGGATGCGGCGTTGAGCGCGGGACCGAGCAGCGGGGGCGGCCGTGCCCGAGGGTGACACCGTCTACCGCCAGGCCGCCCTGCTGCGCCGCGCCCTGGACGGCAGGGTCCTGACCCGCAGCGACCTCCGGTTCCCGTCGATCGCCACCGCGGACCTGTCCGGGCGCACCGTGACCGCGGTGGTGCCGCGCGGCAAGCACCTGCTGGTCCGCACCGACGGCGGACCGGACGGCCTGCCGCCGCTCACCCTGCACTCCCACCTGCTCATGGAGGGCATGTGGCACGTCTATCCGCGCGGCGCCCGGTGGCGGCGCCCCGCCTTCCAGGCGCGGGCGGTGCTCGAGAACGCGGCCGCGCAGGCCGTCGGCTTCGACCTCGGCATGCTCGACCTCGTGGCCACGGCGGACGAGGACGAGCTCGTGGGCCACCTCGGCCCGGACCTGCTGGGCCCCGACTGGGACCGGGCCGCGGCCCTGGCCCGGCTCGCGCGCCATCCGCGACGGCACGTGGGGGCCGCGCTCATGGACCAGCGCAACCTCGCCGGGATCGGCAACGTCTACCGCAACGAGATCCTCTTCCTGCAGCGGCTGCACCCCTTCACCCCGGTGGCCGACGTCCCGGACCTCGGCGCGGTCGTGGACCTCTCCCACCGGCTGCTGCACGTCAACCGGGACCGCTCGCAGCGCTCCACGGTGGGCGGCCCGGCCCGTCGGGGCGAACAGTTCTGGGTCTACGGCCGCGGCCGGCAGCCGTGCCGCCGGTGCGGGTCCCCGGTCCGGGAGGCCCGGATCGACGACGCCGAGCTGGTGCCCGGTGAACCGTACCCGGGGCCGCCGCGGGACCGTGCGGTGTGGTTCTGCGACCGCTGCCAGCCCCTCCCCCGCTGAGTCCGGCCGTCCCGGCTTATCATGAGATCGCCGCCACGGCGGCCCGACTTCATGAGGAGGCACCATCAACACGACCCTGCTCGGCGCAGAGTACTTCGCCGCCCCCGAGGACGGCGCGGACGGCGAGGAGTTCCGCTCCGCCTCCCGTGCCTCCGCCGCCGCCCTGGACCAGCGCGAGGACGTGGTCCGCTACAAGGACCGCTTCGCCCTGCGGATCACGGACCAGACCCCGCACGACGTCATGGTGCAGAACCTGCTTTTCCTGCGCGGGGTCCTGGACTCCGCGGGCGTCGACTACCTGCTGGTGCGGGGCAACGACGAGCGCCCCGTCGTCGCGGTGGACGTCAAGGACCGGCCCCGGCTGCGGCAGGCCCTGGTGGACGCGGCCGTGGGCGAGCCGTTCTACGTCAAGCCGATGGACACCAAGAAGAAGACCGTGCAGCTGCTGGCCGACGGGGAGCTGTCCTCGCGCCGCAACGCCCGGGTCCTGCGGCTGTTCCGGCCCCACTACTCCGCGGAGGCCAAGCTCTACTACGGCGCCGGCACCGGCGTGCAGGTGGAGCTGTGGGAGTTCGGCGCGGACGAGATCCGGCTGCCCATCGAGAACTCGCTGACCCGGCGCACCGTCCCGGCGAACGAGGCGGTGCGCGGCACGGTGGAGCGCTTCGGCACCACCTGGCCGACCATCGAGAACATGTTCGCCGACCACGCCATCGACATCGACTTCGAGATCGACATGATCTTCTCGTGGGTGGACGGGACCGACGAGGAGTACCGCAGGATCCGGGCCTCGTACATGGCCGGCGCCGTGGTGGGCGAGGGCGACGCCCACGAGGCCCGCTTCCGGCAGGTCGACGAGCTGAAGTACGCCCTGCGCTCGGTGCACATGTACGCCCCGTGGGTGCGCAACATCTACATCGCCACCGACTCCCGGCCGCCGGCGTGGCTGGCCGAGCACCCGCGTGTGCGGCTCGTGCGCAGCGAGGAGTTCTTCGCGGACACCTCGGCGCTGCCGATCTACAACTCCCAGGCGGTGGAGGCGCAGCTGCACCGCATCGAGGGGCTCTCGGAGCACTACCTGTACTCCAACGACGACATGTTCTTCGGCCGTCCGGTCGGCCCGGCGCTGTTCTTCTCGCCCGGGGGGATCACGAAGTTCGTGGAGAACGAGACCCGCATCGGCCTCGGTGAGAACTCCGCCGAGCGCTCCGGCTTCGAGAACGCCGCCCGCGTCAACCGCCGGCTCCTGTGGGAGCGCTTCGGACGGATCACGACCCGCCACCTGCAGCACTGCGCGGCGCCCCTCCGGCGCAGCGTGGTGGCCGAGATGGAGCAGGAGTTCCCGGGGGAGTTCGCCCGCACCGCGTCCAGCCGCTTCCGCGCCGCGGACAACATCTCGGTCACGAACTCCCTGTACCACTACTACGCGCTGCTGACGGGCCGGGCCGTCACCCAGGAGACGGCCCGCACGGAGTACGTGGACACCACCACGCGCTCCGGGCTGCAGCAGATGGAGAAGCTGCTCGGCCGGCGCAGCCTGGACATGTTCTGCCTCAACGACGGCAGCTTCCCCGAGGTGCCCGGACCCGAGCGCGCGGAGCGGATGACGGAGTTCCTGGAGCGCTACTACCCCATCAGGGCCCCCTGGGAGAAGTGACCGGGCCGGCGGCCGGGGCGGGGAGCCCCTGTCGCCGGCCGCCCCGGGTGTGTGCCCGCGAGGGTCGCCCCGGCGTCAGCCGGCCGTCCGCAGCGCCTCCTGCAGGGCGCCCAGCACGAGGGACACCGAGCCGGGATTCGCGTTGGGCCCCATCAGCCCGATCCGCCACACCGTGTCCGCGTACTCCTTCACGCCCGCCCCGATCTCCAGGGAGAAGTGCTCCAGCAGGTGGGAGCGCACCCGGGCCGAGTCGACGCCCTCGGGCACCCTGACCGTGGTCAGCTCCGGCAGGCGGTGCCCCTCGGCGGCGAACAGCTCCAGGCCCATGTCCTGCAGGCCCGTCTGCAGGGCGTCGCCCGCGGCCCGGTGCCGGTCCCAGACGTTCTCCAGGCCCTCCTCGGCGATCCGGCGCAGCGCGGCGTCCAGGGACGCGATCATCGCCGTGGGGGCGGTGTGGTGGTAGGTCCGGGCGCGGCCCCGGGCCTCGCCCGCGTAGCCGCCGAGCATGCCCAGGTCGAGGTACCACGAGCGGGGGTGCTGCACCCGGCGCTCGAACGCGGCGTCCGAGATCGTGAACGGCGCCAGCCCCGGGGCGACGCCCAGGCACTTCTGGGTGCCGGCGTAGCCGAGGTCCACGCCCCAGTCGTCCGCGCGCAGCTCGATCCCGCCGATGGACGTGACCGCGTCCACGAGCAGCAGCGCGTCGCCCTTGAGCTCGCCCAGCCCGGCGATGTCCGAGCGCACGCCCGTGGAGGTCTCCGCGTGCACCACCGCGATGATCTTGGGGGACGGGTGCGCCTCCGCGACCCGCTGCGGGTCGACCGGCTCCCCGTACGGGAAGTCCACGCGCACCACCTCCGCGCCGCAGCGGGCCGCGACGTCGCACATCCGCTCGCCGAACAGCCCGTTGACGGCGACGACGACGACGTCGCCCTCCTCCACCGTGTTGACGAACGCCGCCTCCATGCCGGCGGAGCCCGTGGCGCTCAGCGGCAGGGTGCGCCGGTTGTCCGTGCCCCAGACCGTGCGCAGACCGTCGCAGGCGCTGTCCATGACGTCGAGGAAGGCCGGGTCCAGGTGGCCGAGCAGCGGGTGACCCAGCGCCGCGGTGGCCTCCGGGTAGGGGTTGGTCGGGCCGGGGCCGAACAGGTGGCGCTGGATCAGGGGCACGGTGCACTCCTCGGGGAACGGGTGGGCAGGTCCGCGGCCCAGCCTATGGCCTGCCCCGGAGCGGGCTCGTCCGGGGCCGGCCGCGGCGGGGCCCCGCCGTGCGGCCCGCCGCGGCCGGCACCCGCCCCCGCTGTCACCGGCGTCCGAGCAGGCGGAGCGCTGCGCGGATCCGTGGCCGCGGTGCGCGGCGCAGGGCCGCGACGCGGCGCGGGGCCCGGCGTGGTGGCAGCCGCGCGGTGCGGGACCAGGAGTCGAACATCGCGCTCCCCTCGGTGGCCGCCATCCGGTCCTGGAGCGTGGTCCGCCCGGCGGGGCCCTGGACCACTCCCGTGCGCTTGTCGTAGGTGAAGCCGTCGTCGAGGACGATGTGCTCGGCGGTCTCGGCGACCACGGAGTACAGCACCACGTGCTCGCCCGGGTCCGCCCCGGGGTGGACGGCGGCGCGCGCGCCGGGATGGGTGGCGCCGCCGTGGTTGAGGTCGAAGAGGTCGGCCATGGGAGGTGCGGTCTCCTGGTGGGCTCGGGAGCTCGGTCGCCCGTACGGCGGCGGTGGGTCTGCCCCGGTGCTTCCCGGTGCGGCCCCACCGTGGGGTTCGGTGTCCTCATCCTAGTGACGGCACCGCGGAGCCCCGGCGACGGACCTCACACGTTCCGCGGGGTGGGCAGCGCGCCGGCGGCCCTCCGGCGGCTCTCCGGCCGCTCCGTCCGGACGGGACGCCGCCGCGACCGTTGTGGTCCGCCGCCCTCCTCGATAGCCTCTGGGCAGGCCCACGGCGGGCCCGGGCGACCGGACCGTCCACCGGGCGGACAGGCAGAACTGCACCATCGATCACGCAGCGGCCGCCGTCGGTGCCCTTCCTGTCCCGGCCCGGGAGGCGCCGCGGCACCACTGCCCCACTCCGGGAGCTCCGCATGGACACGAGCCGCACCCCGCCCCCCGACGCCCGGCAGCTGCTGCGCGAGGCCATCGACCTGGCGGTGGGCAACGCCACCGTCGACGGCGGCCCGTTCGGCGCCGTCGTCGTCACCGCGGACGGTCGCCGTTTCTCCGGGGTCAACCGCGTCACCGCCGACAACGACCCCACCGCGCACGCGGAGGTCATGGCGATCCGCAACGCCTGCCGCGAGCTGCGCACCTTCGACCTCTCGGGCGCGAACCTCTACTCGAGCTGCGAGCCGTGCCCCATGTGCCTGTCGGCAGCCCTGTGGGCCCGCCTGGGCGCCGTCTGGTTCGCCGCCGACCGGCACGACGCGGCCGCCGGCGGCTTCGACGACGCCGAGTTCTACGAGTACTTCGCCACTCCGGAGGACCGACGGTCCCTGCCGGTGCGGCCGGTCCCGCTCGACGAGCGCACCGCGCCGTTCGAGGCCTGGGCGAGGAACACCGCGCGCACCGCCTACTGAAGCCCGTCCGACCGCCTCCGCCGGCATCGCCCGCGCCGCCCGTACGGCCCTCCGCTCGACGACGCTCCCCGCCACGGCCCGCATCGTCGCACGTCGGAGGGGACAGGACCGAACAGGGCTCCGGACTGTGAGCCGCCTTACGAAATTGTGAAGACTTATTACAGATTAGTAGCATGACAGTGATGGGTCCTGGTCGGCTCACGGGTCCGATGTGCGATGCACGTGGGGGGACACCGGAGCACAGCCGACCGGACTCTCCCGGTGCCGCTCTCGTCCTGATCCCGCGGGGGCGGCACCCCTCCCGGGCGGCGGCCCGGAGCCGCTGCCCGGTCCACGTCGGACGGCGTGCCGTCAGGCGGTGGGCAGATCGCCGGAGTCCGTGAGGGTCCGCAGCAGGTCCGCGGCCACGCTGACGGCGATGACGGCGGGGGCCTTGCCCGGGATGCCGGGGAGCCCGATGGGGCAGGCGACGCGGTCGAGGGCGGCGTCGTCGTGCCCCTCCTCGCGCAGCCGCACCCGGAACCGGGACCACTTGGCCGAGGAGCCGATCAGCCCCACGGTGCCGAGGTCGCCCCGGCGCAGTGCTGCGTCGCACAGGATGAGGTCCTCCGCGTGGTCGTGGCTCATGATGAGCACGTGCGCACGGGCCGGCAGCGCGGCGAGGACCGTCTCGGGTGCGGGGACGGCGTGCACGTGGACCTGCGCGGTCCCGTCGGTGACGTCGGCCAGCCGGGCGGGGTCCAGCTGCCCCTCCCGGCTGTCCACCAGGTGCAGGTGCAGGGGCAGGCGGGACAGCACCCGGGCCAGCTCGTGGCCCACGTGCCCCACGCCGAACACGGCGACCGCCGGCCGGGCGCGCTGAGGTTCGAGCAGGACGCTGACCACGCCACCGCAGCACTGCCGGCCGTGCTCCACGGTGGCGTGCTCGTGGAGCGGGAACACCATGGTCTCCGGGCTCGTCGCCCCGGTGGTCAGGAGCACCCGCGCCCGTTCGACGACGGTCGCCTCGAGGTTGCCGCCGCCGACGCTGTCCCAGGCGCCGCCGGCGCCGACGACCATCTTCGCGCCGGCCTCCCGGGGGGCGTGCCCGCGCACCTCGGTCACGGTGACGAGCACGCCGGGCAGGCCGGCGGTGCGCAGGTGCTGCAGCGCGTCCAGCCAGTCCACGTCAGCGTGCCGGGGTGGCCGGCGCGGGCGCCGCGTCCGCCGGGTGTGCGCGGCGGGCCTCCTGGACCGCCCAGAACACGGCCTCCGGGGTGGCCGGGCTGGCGAGCGCCGTGCTCCTGCCGCCGGGCCCGAAGGCGGCGGCCGCCTCCCGCAGCGCCTCGCGCACGCTGAGGGCGAGCATGAGGGGTGGCTCCCCCACGGCCTTGGAGCCGTAGACGACGCCGCTCTCGGTGGCCTCCTCGAACAGGTGGACGTTGAATTCCTCGGGCATCTCCGAGAAGCTCGGCAGCTTGTAGGTGCTGGCCGACTGCGTGGCCAGCCGCCCTCGGTGCGGCCCGTCGGACTCGTCCCAGCGCAGCTCCTCGAGGGTGAGCCAGCCGGTGCCCTGCACGAAGCCGCCCTCGATCTGGCCCGTGTCGACGAGCGGGGACAGGCTGTCGCCCACGTCGTGGACGATGTCGGTGCGCAGCAGCCGGTACGCGCCCGTGAAGCCGTCGACCTCGACCTCGGAGACCGCCGCCCCGTAGGAGAAGTACTTGAACGGCTCGCCCTGCATCCGGGAGCTGTCCCAGTGCAGCCCCTCGGTGCGGTAGTAGCCGGCGGCCCACAGCGAGACCCGCTGGAACCAGGCGTCCCGCGCCAGGTCCGCGAACGCGATGTCCCGGTCGGTGAAGCCGATCCCGGTGATCCGCCCGTCCGTGAAGCGCACGTCGTCGGGATGGATGTTCAGCTGCCGGGCGGCGACTTCCGCCAGCCGGTCGCGGATCTGCTCGCAGGCGTTCCTCACGGCTCCGCCGTTGAGGTCGGACCCCGAGCTGGCGGCCGTCGCGGAGGTGTTGGGGACCTTGTCCGTGCGGGTGGGCGCCAGGCGCACGGACGCCAGCGGGACGCCGAGCGCGGTGGCCGCGACCTGGCGCATCTTGGTGTGCAGGCCCTGCCCCATCTCGGTGCCGCCGTGGTTGATGAGCACGGACCCGTCCCGGTAGACGTGCACGAGCGCACCGGCCTGGTTGAACGCCGTGAAGTTGAACGAGATGCCGAACTTCACGGGGGTCACCGCCAGGGCTCGCCGGGTGTCGGGGTGCGTCGCGTTGAAGACCGCGATCTCCTCCCGGCGGCGCTCGACCTCGGCCCGGTCCAGCAGCTGCGTCCAGATGGTGCGCAGCCGCTCGGCGTGCCGGACGGGCTGCCCGTAGGGCGTGGACTGGCCGGGCGCGTAGAAGTTCCGCCGGCGCAGCTCGGTGGGATCCAGCCCGAGCCGCGGGGCGCACCGGCCCATGACCTCCTCGAGCACGAGCATGCCCTGGGGCCCGCCGAAGCCGCGGAACGCGGTCTGGGAGGTCTTGTGGGTCCGCGCGATCCGGCCGTGGACCTCGACGTCGGGGATCCAGTAGGCGTTGTCCACGTGGCACAGCGCCCGCGCCAGCACGGGTTCGGAGAGGTCCAGGCTCCAGCCGCCGTCGCTGGTCAGGGTCGCCCGCAGCGCCCGGAGGAGACCCGCGGCGTCGAAGCCGGCCTCCCAGCGGACGTGGAACGGGTGCCGCTTGCCGGTCATGGTGATGTCCTGGGTGCGGTTGAGCCGCAGCCGGACCGGCCGGCCGGTGAGGACCGCGCCCAGCGCGGCGACCGCGGCGAAGCCGTGCGGCTGCATCTCCTTGCCGCCGAACCCGCCGCCCATGCGCAGGCACTGCACGGTGACCTCGTGGCTGTGCAGGCCCAGCACGTGGGCGACGATCTCCTGGGTCTCCGTGGGGTGCTGGGTGCTGGACTGGACGAAGACCTGGCCGGCCTCGTCGAGGTGGGCGGTGGAGGCGTGGGTCTCCAGGTAGAAGTGCTCCTGGCCACCGATCTCGAGCTCACCGCTGAAGCGGTGCTCGGCGGTCGCCAGTGCCGCGCCGGCGTCCCCGCGGCGCACGGTGGGCCGCATCCCCTGGAAGCTCCCGGCCTCGATCGCCTCGGTGAGGGTGAGCAGGGACGGGAGCGGCTCGTAGTCGACCTCGACCGCCTCCGCACCGCGGCGCGCGGCCTCCTGCGTCTCACCCAGCACCCAGCACACGGCGTGCCCGTAGTACATGACCTCGCGGGGGAACAGGGGCTCGTCGTGCTTGGTGCCGGCGTCGTTGACCCCCGGCACGTCGTCGGCGGTCAGCACCCGGACCACCCCGGGCACCTCGAGGGCGGGGGTCGTGCGCAGCCCGGCCACCCGGGCGTGGGCGTGCGGGGCCTGGACGGGCCAGGCGTGCAGCACGTCACGGCTGCGCACGGTCAGGTCGTCGGTGTACAGGGCCGTGCCCGTGACGTGCAGGCCCGCGCTCTCGTGGGGGACGGCCACACCCACCACGGGGTCGGCGGGACGGTCGGCGAGGGACGTCACCGGGTCACCTCCGGGCCGGGCGCGGCGGCTGCCTGCGCCCAGAACCTGAGCAGGGACTGCTCGAGCATCGCCGATCGGTAGCGGGCGCTGGCCCGCAGGTCGTCGATCGGGGTGCCCTCCCCGGCCATCGTGGCGGCGGCCGCGGCGACCGTCTCCCGGGTCCACGGGCGGCCGGTGAGCGCGTCCTCGGTGGCCCGCGCCCGGATCGGCGTGGCGGCCACCCCGCCCAGACCGATCCGCACGGCGGACACGGTCCCCTCCTCGAGCTGCACGGCGATCCCGACCGCCACGCTGGAGATGTCGTCGAAGCGCCGCTTGGCGATCTTGTGGAAGGCGCTGTGCCGGGCGAGGGGCAGCGGGATCCGCACCGCGCGGATGATCTCCCCCGGGTCCCGCACGCTGCGCCGGTACCCCGTGTAGTACTCGTCCAGGGGGACCTCGCGCTCACCCCGGCCCGAGGCCAGCACCAGGGACGCGCCCAGGGCCAGCAGGGCGGGGGCGGAGTCGCCGATCGGCGAGCCGGTCCCCAGGTTGCCCCCGAGGGTCGCGGCGTTGCGGATCAGCCGGGACGCGAACTGCGGGAAGAGCTCGTCCAGCAGCGGCACCCGTCCCGCCAGTGCGCCCGCGACCTCCGACAGGCTCAGCGCCGCTCCGATCTCGATCCGCTCCCCGCCCACCTCGAACGTGCGCAGCTCCTCGAGGTGGTCCACGGCCAGCGCCAGCCGGGGGCGGGCGTGCCGGAGGTTGACCTCCACGCCCGTGTCGGTGGCCCCGGCGACGAGCTGCGCGTCGGGGTGCTCCCGGAGCCGCTCGAAGACCTCGCCGAGAGAGGCGGGGCGGACGAACGCGGCGCCGCCGGAGTCCACCCGGGTGGGACGGGGAGGCGGTGCGGCCTCCGCCTGGCGCCGCAGCAGCGCGTCGTCGCCCGTGGGGCTGCCCAGGGCGTACGCGGCGTCCCGGATGGGCCGGTACCCGGTGCAGCGGCAGAGGTTGCCGCTCAGGGCGTGCAGGTCGAAGCCGTTGGGGCCGTGCTCGTGGTCGGCCGCGTGCTGCGCCCCGGCGACCGCGGTGCCGGTGCGGGGGTCGTCCGCGCCGGGGGTGCGCCGATCGGGCCGGTAGTACTCGGCGGCCATGGAGCAGACGAAGCCGGGGGTGCAGTAGCCGCACTGGGAGCCGCCCCGGTCCGCCATCTCGCGCTGGACGGGGTGCAGCCGCTCCGGTGTGCAGGCGCCGGCGGCCGTGCCGAGGCCCTCCGCCGTGACGATCTCCTGGCCGTCGAAGGCGGCGGCGGGCGGCAGGCACGCGTTGACGGACGTCCAGCGGCTCCGGCCGGGCCCGTCGGGGCGGGCCACCAGGACGGCGCAGGCGCCGCACTCGCCCTCGGCGCAGCCCTCCTTGGAACCGGTCAGTCCCTCGGAGCGCAGCCAGTCGAGCAGCCGGGTGTGCGGCCCGGCGCCGGTGCCGGCACGTTCCTCGCCGTTGACGGTCACGCGGATGCCGTCCATGCCTCACTCCTCGTCGTCCTGCGCCGGTGTGAGAGGACACTACACCGGTCGGGTGCCCCGGGAACGGCCGACGCGGAAGGAGACTTCCGCGATCCGGATTCGCAGAAGCACTTGACTGCGGGGTCTCGACGCCCCCAAAACCATCAGTAAACTGTGCATTGCGTCACTTCCCCGTGCCGTCACTCCCGATGAGAGGCCGATCCCGTGAAGAAGTCCGCTCTGCTCGCAGCACCCGCCCTGGCCCTCGCGGCCGTAGCCCTTCCCGCGACCCCGGCCGCGGCCGACAGCTGGTCCTTCCAGGCCGAGCTCGCCCCGGTCAACGGCAGCACCGCCGCCGGCAGCGCCGTCGTCGACGTGACCGGCCAGGAGGCCACGGTGACCGTCGAGGTCGCCGGCGCCCCCGCCCTGTTCCAGGGAGCACCGTATCCGCACGCCCAGCACATCCACATCGGGGGCCAGGGGGTGTGCGCCCCGCCGACGGCCGACGCCGACGGGGACGGGGTCGTCAGCTCCATGGAGGGCGAACCCTGGACGGGTGGGATCGGGACCTCCCTGACCACCTCGGGCGACACGTCACCGGCGTCCGCCGTGGCGATCGACCGGTTCCCGGCCGGCGACGCCTACACCTACCAGCGGACCTTCCCGGTGGACGCCGCGACGCTGACCGCCCTGCAGAACGGCACCGCGGTGGTCAACGTCCACGGCGCCGACCCGGCGGCCCTCTCGGCCGCGGCCCAGGCGAAGGTGAACCCGATGGCCCCGGACCTGCCCCTCGCCTCGGACGTCCCGGTGGCCTGCGGCGTCCTCGCGGCCGCCCAGATGGCGGTGCCGGACGGCCCGGCGGACACGGGCGTGGAGACCGCCGGGACCGCCTCGAGCGCGAACGGGCTCGTCGGCACGGCCGTGCTGGGGATGCTCGCGCTGGGCGCCGCCGCCGTGGGCCTGCGCCGCCGGGCGGCCGCGGGACGCTGACCGGCGGACGCCCGGTGGCCCGGCACCGCCGCGAGACCCGCCACCTCCGTCCGGGGGTGGCGGGTCTCGCCGTGGTCCTGGCCCTGTGGTGCACCGGGGACAGCCCCGGGTCCCGGGGGACGACGACGGCGCGCGGAGCGGTCGCGGAGCACGTCGTGCCCCTGGCCGCGAATCCTCTGCCTCCGCCGTCCGTCCCGGCCCCGCCGGCCGGGACGGACCGGGCGGGCGCACCGGCGGACCCGGAGGACGGTGCGCTGCCGGCCGCGGTGCCGGTGCGTCTCTCGGTGGCGCGCGTCGGCCTGGACGTGGAGCTGATGCAGCTGGGCCTGCACCCGGACCGGAGTCTCGAGGTCCCGCCGGAGGATCCCGGTGCACCGGCCGGCTGGTACCGGCACTCGCCCGCCCCGGGCGTGACCGGCCCGTCCGTGCTGCTGGGCCACGTCAACGCCGCCGGCGGCGGCCCCGGGGTCTTCGCCGACCTGCACCGGCTCAGCGCCGGCGACCGGATCGCCGTGACCCGCCGGGACGGGTCAGCGGCGCTCTTCGCGGTGGACGCCGTGGAGCGGTACGCGAAGGACGCGTTCCCCTCGCTGCACGTCTACGGCAACACGGCCGGCCCGGAGCTGCGCCTCATCACCTGCGACGGCTACGACCCGGTGACCGGTGCGTTCGACGAGAACCTGGTCGTCCACGCGTCCCTGGTCCGGAGCTGAACGGCTCGGAGCCGGACCGCCCGCAGCGGGACGGTCCGCTGCCGAGCGCTCCGGAGCTGACCTGCCCCCAGCTGAACCCGCCTGCTGGACACCCCGACCGGCCCCCGGTCGCCGGCCGACGCCCGACGGGGGCGGCCCCCGGACAGCACGACGCCCCGCGCCGCGGTCCGCCCGGAGGCGGGGGCCGCGGCGCGGGGCGCCGTCGCAGCAGGGCGTCAGATCAGGTCGTCCGTGAGGTGGTTCGGCGTGCCGAAGCGGTGCGCGGTGATGCTCACGGCCTGCTCGCGCAGGAACGGCAGCATCTCCACCCGGCCCGCCCCGGTGACGGGGTGGGCGTAGACGGCCACGTCCGGACGGGACCCGGTCGCGGCGATGAAGCCCGCGCGGTCCCCGCCGATGAGGCGGACCCGCCCGCCGCCGAGGGCCGGGGCGCCGGCCAGCCAGGCGGCGTCGTCCTCCACCCGCACGGGCACGCCGCGACCGGCGAGCACGGAGCGCACCGGGGCGGGAAGCTCCCGCGCCGAGGAGACGCTCAGCGCGGAGCCCGCCCGCAGCCCGGCGGCGACGACGCGCAGCAGGCCGGCGAGGGGCTCCCCCTCGGACAGGCGCACCGTCACCGGCAGGGGCAGGTAGCGGAAGACGTTGCGCTCGGCCGACAGTCCGGTGACGTCCTTGGCGACGCCGAACTCCTCGGCCCAGGCGGCCTCGTCGCTGCGCAGCGCCTGCTCGAGGGTCTGCGCCTCGGCTGCGGTGAGGCTCGCCGTCCCGGCGCGCGCCGCCTGCAGCAGCGCCACGACGGAGGTGTCGGCCACGGGGCGCCCGGCGCCGCGCAGCGGCGCGGGCTCCCACTCGCCCAGGCCCATGAGGTAGCTCGGGCCGCCGGCCTTGGTGCCCGGGCCGACCGCCGACTTCTTCCAGCCGCCGAAGGGCTGGCGCTGGACGATGGCCCCGGTGATCCCGCGGTTGACGTAGACGTTGCCGGCCTGGACGTTCTCCAGCCAGTAGCCGATCTCCTCCGGGTCCAGGGAGTGCAGTCCACCGGTGAGGCCGTACTCCACCTCGTTCTGGATGGCGACGGCCTCCTCCAGGGTCTCGGCGGTCATCACGCCGAGCACCGGTCCGAAGTACTCCACGTGGTGGAACTCGGAGCCGCGCCGCACGCCGGTGCGCACGCCCGGGCTCCACAGCTTGCCGGTCTCGTCGAGCTGCCGCGGCTCCACCGCCCACGCCTCCCCCTCGTCGAGAGTGGTCAGGGCCTGGAGCAGCTTGCCCTCGGCGGGCTCGGTGAGCGGGCCCATCTGCGCGGCGGGGTTGGTCGGGTAGTCGACGGTGAGGGAGGTGACCGCGTCGAGGAGCTGGTGGTGGAAGCGGCGCGACGTCGCCACGGAGCCGACGAGGATCACCAGGGAGGCCGCCGAGCACTTCTGCCCCGCGTGGCCGAACGCGGAGTAGGCGACGTCCTTGGCCGCGAGGTCGAAGTCGGCGCTGGGCGTGACGATCAGCGCGTTCTTCCCCGAGGTCTCGGCCAGCAGCGGCAGGTCGGAGCGGAAGGAGCGGAACAGCTCGGCGGTCTCGTAGGCGCCGGTGAGGATGAGCCGGTCCACGGACGGGTGGGAGATCAGCTGGCGGCCGAGGGCCCGCTCCTCGAGGTCCACGAGGGCGAGCACCTCCCGGGGAACCCCGGAGGCGTCCAGGGCCTCCCAGACGGCCTCGGCCACCACGGCCCCGCAGCGCTTGGTCGGGCCGGCCGGCTTGAACACCACCGGGGAGCCTGCGGCCAGGGCCGCCAGCGCCGATCCGGCCGGGATGGCCACCGGGAAGTTCCACGGCGGGGTGACGACGGTCAGCCGGGAGGGCACGAAGGACGCGCCGTCGACCTCGTCCAGCTCGCGGGCGCGCTCGGCGTAGTAGTGGGCGAAGTCGATGGCCTCGCTGATCTCCGGGTCCGACTGGTCGAGGGTCTTGCCCGCCTCCGCCGCCGCGACCTCGAGCAGCTCGGAGCGGCGGGCGGCCAGGGCGTCCCCGGCGCGGTGGAGCACCTCGGCCCGCTGGGCGCCGCTCAGCGCGGCCCAGCCGCGGCCGGCCTCGAGGGCGGCGTCGATGACGCGGTCGAGCTGCTCCTCGGTCTGCAGCGCGGCGGCGGTGACGGTCGCCACGCCGGCCCGGGAGCCGGGGACCCGGTCGAGGACCGCCCGGCCCCAGTCGCGGTTGGCGGCCACGGCCGGGTCCGTGTCCGGGGTGTTGTCGAAGCCGTCGGTCGGCGCGGGCGCCTCGGGCAGGCCGCGGTCCTGGACCCGGTTCGGCAGCGGGACGGTGTCGTCCAGCGCCGCCAGGGAGGCGAGGAAGCGGTTCTTCTCCCGCTCGAAGAGCTCCTCGTTCGCGGAGAGCTCGAAGACCGCGGACATGAAGTTCTCCTGGGACGCGCCCTCCTCCAGCCGGCGGATCAGGTAGGCGATGGCCACGTCGAACTCGGCCGGGTGCACCACGGGGGTGTAGAGCAGCAGCGAGCCGACGTCGCGCTTGACGGCCTCGGCCTGGCCGGTGGCCATGCCCAGCAGCATCTCGAAGTCGATCGCGTCGACCACGCCGCGCTCGGTGGCGAGCAGCCAGGCGAAGGCGATGTCGAAGAGGTTGTGCCCGGCCACGCCGATGCGGACCGCGTCGGCGTGCTCCGGCTGCAGCGCGTAGTTGAGCACCCGCTTGTAGTGGGTGTCCGAGTCCTGCTTGGTCCCCCAGGTGGCCAGCGGCCAGTCGTGCAGGGAGGCCTCGACCTGCTCCATGGGCAGGTTCGCGCCCTTGACCACGCGCACCTTCACCGGGGCGCCGCCGGCGGCGCGCCGGGCGGCGGCCCACTCCTGGAGGCGGATCATCGCGGCCAGGGTGTCGGGCAGGTAGGTCTGCAGCACGATGCCGGCCTCGAGGTCCCGGAACTGCGGCTGGTCGAGGATCCGGGTGAAGACCGCCAGGGTCATGTCCAGGTCCTTGTACTCCTCCATGTCCAGGTTGATGAACTTCGCCGGGGTGAAGGATGCGGCCCGCTCGTAGAGCGGGGTCAGCTTCTCGACGACCTCGGCCACGGCCTCGTCGAAGGCCCAGGCGGAGTGCGGGGCGACGGTGGAGGAGACCTTGATGGAGACGTAGTCCACGTCCGGCCGGGCCAGCAGGTCGTGCGTGCCCTGCAGGCGGCGGTCGGCCTCGCGCTCCCCGAGCACGGCCTCGCCCAGCAGGTTGACGTTGAGCCGGACGCCGTCCGTGCGGATCTTCGCGATCGACTTCCCGAGCTTGGCCTCGCTGGCGTCCACGATGAGGTGCCCGACCATCTCGCGCAGCGCCTTGCGGGCCGCCGGGATCACGACCTGCGGGGCGACCGGGGCCAGCGCCCCGCCGGTGCGCACCGCGGTCCGCAGGTACCAGGGCAGGAAGCCGGGGACCTTCGGCGCCAGCCGGGCCAGGTTGCGGGCGGCCACGGCGATGTCCTCGGGGCGGATGACGCCGTCGACGAAGCCGACGGTGAAGTCCAGGCCGCTGGGGTCCCTGAGCACCCCGGCCAGCTGCTCGCCCGCGGCGTCCTTGGGGAACTGCTCCGCCTCGGTGAGCCAGCGGCGCACCGTGGCCACGGCCTGCTCGGGCAGCGCCGCCGGGATGGCGGCGTGGGGAAGGGTGCGTCCGACCTCGGGACGGCCGGAGATCTGGGCTGCCTGAGGAACGGGGATCGTGGTCATGGGTGATACTCCCTGGGTTGGGCCGAAAGCGTTGCGGTAGCTCCACTATGCGCCCCCTGACGATTCGGATAAAGTGATGTTTTCCGCAGTTCATTCATCAGCAAGACTGATCTTTGAGGGGGCCCGCCGTGCTGGACGTGCGCAAGCTGCGGCTGCTGCGGGAACTTGCGCTGCGGGGCACCCTCGCGGAGGTCGCCGCAGCCCTGAACTTCAGCCCCTCGGCGGTCTCCCAGCAGCTCTCGGCGCTGGAGAAGGAGGCCGGGGTGGCGCTGCTCTCCAAGGCCGGCCGGCGGGTCCAGCTCACCCCGCAGGCGGAGATCCTCGTGGCCCGCACGGCCGAGCTGCTCGACGTCCTGGAGCGCACCGAGGCGGACCTGGCGGCGTCGCTGAGCACGGTCACGGGCACCGTGCGGGTCGCCGTGTTCCAGTCCGCCGCCCTGGCCCTGCTCCCGGAGGTCCTGGGCATCATGCGCCGCGAGCACCCGGAGGTGCGGGTGGAGATGGTGCAGGCCGAGCCGGAGCGGGCCCTCTACGAGACGTGGACCCGGGAGTTCGACGTGGTCGTCGCGGAGCAGTACCCGAGCCATGCCGCCGCCCACCACCCGGACCTGGACCGGCGCCGGCTGATCACGGACGCCATCCGCCTGGCCGTTCCGCCCGGACCCGAGCACGCGTCCGTCACCTCCCTGCGGGAGGCCCAGGACCTGCCCTGGGTCATGGAGCCGCGCGGATCCGCCTCGCGGCACTGGGGCGAGCAGCTGTGCCGCCGGGCGGGCTTCGAGCCCGACGTCCGGTTCTCGACGGCGGACCTGCAGGCACAGACCCGGCTCGTGCAGTCCGGCAACGCCGTGGCGCTCATGCCGGACCTCATGTGGGCGGGCGGGGAGTCGCCCTGCCGGCTGGTCGACCTGCCGGCCGGGTCCCGGCGGACCGTGTTCACCTCGATCCGCGGGTCGAGCGTGCACCGCCCGGCGATCCTGGCGCTCCGGGCCGCCCTCGAGACGGTGGCGGACGACCTCGCCGCGCGGATGGACTGAGCCGCGGCCCCGCCGCGCGCCGCGCAGGGGGGGACCGCTACGGGCGGACCGCGCTCCGCCCCGTGAGCGCCCGGCGGAGCCGGTCGTCGGCGAGCTGCTCGAGCAGCCACGGACTGAGCAGGAACGGCGCGGAGTCCGCTGCGGCGAACAGCTCCTCGGGGGCGATCCACGCGACTTCCGCGACCTCCTCGGGCAGGGGCCGCGGCCGAGCGGCGGCCCGTGCCACGTAGACGGGGCAGAACTCGTTCTCCACGATCCCGGAGGCGTCCACGGCCCGGTACCGGAAGTCGGGCAGCACCTCCGTCGCCCCCGTCACCTCGAAGCCCAGCTCCTGGCCGGCCCGGCGGGCGATGGCCTCGACGAAGCCCTCGCCGGGCCCCGGGTGGCCGCAGAAGCTGTTGGTCCACACCCCCGGCCAGGTCTTCTTGCCGAGCGCCCGGCGGGTCAGGAGCAGCCGCCCGTCGTCGCCGAGGACGTGGCACGAGAACGCGAGGTGCAGAGGGGTGTCCGTGGTGTGCACCTCCGCCTTGGGCGCGGTCCCGACGGGACGGTGCGCGTCGTCCAGCAGGACGACTTCTTCGGTTGCCATGGGCCTCGTTCCGGTGGGAGGGCTGGTGACGTGCGCGTCCATTCTCGCAGGAACGACCACCCGGTGGAACGCGGTCCGGCCGAGTGGACAACGGGGCCGGGGCGGAGCACGATCGGGAACCATGCGACGACGTCGGCCGGCCCCCGCTCCCCTGCCGCTGCGGGACGGGGTGGACCCGGTCCGGGTGCGGCTGCCGGGCGCTGCGGAGGGCACCGCGGAAACCGTCCGCGGCTACCTGCTGGACAGGTTCCCCGCGTCCGCGCCGGAGCTCGAGGAGCTCTTCGCGTCCGGCGGGATCGTCGACGAGGCCGGGCTCGCCGTGCCGCGCGACGCCCCCTTCCGTCCCGGCGCCTCGGTCTGGTACCACCGCGCCCTGCCCGTGGAACCGGAGCTGTCCGGGGACCTCCCGGTGCTGTTCGAGGACGAGTGGCTGCTGGCGGTCGACAAGCCCCACGGGCTGCCGACCACACCGCGCGGCGGGTTCGTGGCGCAGAGCGCGCTCGTGAAGCTGCGCCGCTCCCGCCGCGAGGACCGGCTCTCCCCGCTGCACCGCCTCGACCGCGGCACCGCCGGGGTCCTGCTGCTCTCGCGGGACCCCGGCACCCGGGGACGGTTCCAGTCCCTCTTCCAGGAGCGGGCGGTGGTCAAGGAGTACGAGGCCGTGGCCGCGCACCGCCCCGGGCTCGGGCTGCCCCGCCTGGTGGAGTCCCGCATCGTCAAGGACCGCACCGGCCTGCAGGCGCGGGAGGTGCCGGGGCCCGTCAACGCCCGCACCGTGGTGGAGCAGGCCGGCCCGGCGTTCCCGGACCCGGAGGGCACGTGGGCGCGCTACACCGTCCGGCCCGAGACCGGGCGCACCCACCAGATCCGGGTGCACCTGGCCGGGCTGGGCGTGCCCGTCCGCAACGACCCCCTGTACCCGCGGGTGCGTCCGTCGGGCAGCGAGGACCCCGACCGGCCGCTGCAGCTGCTGGCCCGCCGGATCGCCCTCGTCCACCCGGTGACCGGTGAGCGGCTCGTGCTCGAGAGCCGGCGCGCCCTCCGGACCGGGGACCCCGCGTGAACGCTCCGCGCCCCGCCCGGGCGACGCACCGCGTGCCGGCGCCGGACGTGGCCCGGGGACTCATGCTCTGGGTGATCGCGGTCGCCAACATCACCGTGTGGATCTGGGCGCCCGGACCCACCGACGGCCTCCGGGAGCGGACCCTGGGTGCCGGCGCCGGCACCGCGGGGTGGACGGCGGACGACCTCGTCAACATGGCCATGTCGATGCTCGTGGACGGTCGCGGCTTCCCCCTGTTCTCGTTCCTGGTCGGCTACGGCGTGGGCCAGATCGCCGCCCGGGAGTCCGCCCGCGGGACACCTCTGCCCCTCGCGCAGCAGCTGCTGCTGCGGCGCTACGGGTGGTTGCTGCTCGTGGGGGCACTGCACGCGTGCCTGCTCTTCCCCGGGGACATCATCACCGCCTACGCCTTCGGGGGGCTGTTCCTGGCCCTGCTGATCACCGCGTCCACGCGCACCCTCGCCGTCCTCGTGGGCCTGGGCACGGTGCTGATGGTGCTCTTCGGCGCGACCGGCTGGGCCGCCCGGAGCCCCGGCACCGTGCGCTATCCGAGTCTCGTGGCGGAGTCCCCGCAGGAGTGGCTGGCCCTGGGTCTGGCCGAGGGGACCGCGGTGGTCATCCTCGCCCCGATCCAGCTGCTGGGGCTGCTCCCCATGATGCTGCTCGGGCTGGCCCTGAGCCGCTACCGGCTGCTCGAGGCCCCCGGGCCCCGCCGCACCCGGCTGCTGGGCACGGCCGTGATCTGCATCGTGCCGGGGCTGGCCACAGGCACCGGCACCGGACTCCTGACCACGGACATGCTCGAGCCCTCCGCCGCTGCCGGGGCCGCGCTCGCCGGCGCGGACGCCGTGACCGGCGCGGCGCAGGGCATCGGCTACGCGATCGTGGTGGCGCTGGTCTGCGCGCGGGTGCAGGGCCGCGGCGGCGACGCCGCGGCTCCCCTCCGGGCACGGGAGCACCCGGCACTGTGGTCGCTGCAGGCCCTGGGCCGCCGGTCGATGAGCGGCTACCTCGCCCAGTCGCTCCTGTTCACGGTCCTGCTGCCGCCGTTCGCACTGGGGCTCGGCCGCTCCCTGACTCCCACCGCGGCGCTCCTGCTCGGCACCGCCGTGTGGGTGGTCACGCTGCTCGGTGCGGCCCTGCTGGAACGGCGCACGCTGCCGGGCCCCGCCGAGGCCGTGCACCGGCGGCTGTACCTGGGCACGGCCCGCGGCGGGGCCGGCCCGCGGCCCCCGGTGTAGTCCCACTAGGCTCGGACGCAGCACTTCTCCCCCGCCAGCACAGGAGCCCCCATGCCCACGACGACCGGCGCGAGCGCCGCGCAGAGCCCCTCGACCACCGAGCCCGCCGGACCGGACACCACGGCCGCTGGGCGCGCCGACAAGGCGGCCCACTCCGTGCGCGAGCTCTTCGGCGGGCGGGCCCTGGGCGTGCCCGGGACCCTGCTCGGCGCCCCGGCGCACCCGCGCCCCACGTCCCCCAAGGCCCCGTGGCACTACTGGTGGCAGGCGCACCTGCTCGACGCACTGGTGGACGCCGGGTTCCGGCACGTGGGCGAGCCCGCGCGGGCCGGGGAGTTCCGGCGCGAGGCGCACCGGCTGCTGCGGGGCATCACCCTGCGCAGCGGCGGCCGGGTGACCCACAACTCCTACTACGACGACATGGCGTGGCTGCTGCTCGCCGTGGGACGCCTCGCCGAGCTGGACCGCACCCTGGCCGGCCGGCCGGACGTGGGCTGCCTCGACGCGGGCAGCGCCCTGCTCGCCCGGCTGGAGCGCGGCCACACGGCGGACCTGGGCGGCGGGGTCTTCTGGAACACCCGCCACGACGTCAAGAACACGGCGTCCTCCGCCCCCACGGCGCTCGGCTTCGTGCGCACGCACCGCCGGGACCAGGCCCGCGCGGTGCTCGGCTGGCTGCAGGACACCCTGTGGCACCCGGAGCGCAAGGTCTTCCACGACGGGCTGCGCCTGGTCGCGGCCGGCTCCGGCACCGAGGTGACGCGGCTCGACGAGCGGCTGTTCAGCTACAACTCGGGGCCCGTGCTCGGTGTGCTGCTCGAGCTCGCGGACGTCCCGGGCACGGGCGGAGGGGACCGGGCACACCTGCTGGGCACGGCGGCCGACGTGGTGGCGGGAGCCGCGGGGACATACGGCCGCGAGCTGGACGGGCGCCCCGTCCTGCGCACCCACGGCGGCGGGGACGCGGGTCTGTTCAGCGGGATCCTGGCCCGCTACCTCGCCGACGCCGCCCTGCACCCGGGACTGCCCGCACCGACCCGCCGCACCGCGGCCGGGCTCGTGCGGGGCACCGCCGACGCCCTGTGGTCCGGGCGGCGGGAGTTCGACCCGGCCGTGGACCTCAGCGCGCCGGACGGTACCGCGCCGGCGGTCGCCGGGGAGACGGTGGCGATCTTCTCCCCGGACCCGGCCCGGCACGCCGACGAGGCGCAGCGCCCCGGCGTTCCGGTCGAGCTCTCCACGCAGGTGCAGGCGTGGACGGTCCTGGAGGCCGCCGCCCGGGTGGACCGCGCGTGACCACGGCACCGGCTCCGCTGTGCGCTGAACCGGCCGCCGGGGCGGGGGCGGCCGTGGCCCCGCCCCGGCTCTTGGGATAGAACAGCAGTATGAGTTTCCTCCGCACCCCCGATCCGAATCCCGGTTGGCTCAACGAGGACGATCTGCAGGAGGCCCGCCGCCGCCTGCCGATGGTCTACGTGCAGGCGCTGCCGGTCCGGCTCGACCCGCTGGGCTACCTGTCCGAGATCGGGCTGCTGCTGCAGGCGACGGCCGAGGGCGAGATGATGTACACGTTCGTCTCCGGCCGGGTGCTGTACCGGGAGACCATCCGGGCGGCCCTGCTGCGCCACCTGGAGAAGGACCTGGGCGCCATGGCGTTCCCGCAGCTGCCGGTGTCCACGACGCCCTTCGCCGTGGCCGAGTTCTTCCCCTCGCCGTCCGAGACGGGGCTGACCGACGACCGCCAGCACGCCGTGGCGCTGAGCTACATCGTGCCCGTGCGGGGTGAGTGCAGCCCCCGCCAGGACGCGCTGCAGCTGTCCTGGATGAGTCCCGAGGAGGCGCTCAGCCCCGAGGTGCAGACGGAGTTCGCCGGCGGTCGCGGGGACCTGGTGCGCCAGGCGGTCGCCCACGCCGGCTGGGGCCGCTGAGCCGGCGCCCGCCCGGGCTCCCCGCGGCGTCCGGGCGGTCCTCCCCGGCCCGGCGGTGACGCACAATGGACGGGTGCCTGCACCCGTCGAGACCCCCCGATCCCCCGCCGCCCGCGCCGCCTTCGGCTTCGCGGTGGAGCACCGCCTCACCGAGACCACCGCGATCCCCGGCGCGCACGTCGATGCCAACGGCGGTCCGTTCCGGGGCCGCACCGGGACCATCACCACGCCGCACGGAACCATCCGGACCCCCGCCTTCGTCCCCGTCGGCACCGCGGCCACGGTCAAGGCCGTGCTGCCCGAGTCCATGGCGCAGCTCGGCGCGCAGGCCCTCCTCGCCAACGCCTACCACCTCTATCTCCAGCCCGGCGCGGACGTCCTGGACGCCGCGGGCGGGCTCGGCGCGTTTATGAACTGGGCCGGGCCCACCTTCACGGACTCCGGGGGCTTCCAGGTCATGTCCCTCGGCTCGGGGTTCCGGAAGGTGATCGACATGTCCGCGGCAGCGGCCGCGGGGGACGACGACGTCGCCACCGGCAAGGAGCGCATGGCGCGGGTCGACGACGACGGGGTCACCTTCCGGTCCCACATCAACGGCGACGTCCACCGCTTCACCCCCGAGATCTCGATGCAGGTGCAGCACCGGCTGGGCGCGGACATCATGTTCGCGTTCGACGAGCTGACCACCCTGCACAACTCGCGCGGCTACCAGGAGACGTCCCTCGAGCGCACCCGCCGGTGGGCGCAGCGGTGCGTCGCCGAGCACGCCCGCCTCACCGAGGAGCGCGCCGGCAGGCCGTACCAGGCCCTGTTCGGCGTGGTCCAGGGCGCCCAGTACGAGGACCTGCGCCGGACGGCGTGCCGGGACCTCGCCGCGATGGGCTTCGACGGCTTCGGCATCGGCGGGGCGCTCGAGAAGCAGAACCTCGGCACGATCGTGCGCTGGTGCACCGAGGAGCTGCCCGAGGACCGTCCCCGGCACCTGCTGGGGATCTCGGAGCCGGACGACGTCTTCACGGCCCTCGAGAACGGCGCGGACACCTTCGACTGCGTCTCCCCCACCCGGGTGGCCCGCTCCGGCACCGTCTACGCCCCCGACGGCCGTTTCACCGTCAGCAACGCCCGCTTCCGGACGGACCTCTCCCCGATCGACGACGGCTGCGACTGCTACACGTGCGCGCACTACACCCGGGCGTACCTGCACCACCTGTTCAAGGCCAAGGAGCGCCTGTCCGCGACGCTGACGTCCATCCACAACGAGCGCTTCGTCGTGCGCATGGTCGACGGCGCCCGCGAGTCCATGGCCGACGGAACCTACTTCGAGTACCGGGACGAGGTCCTGGGCCGCTACTACGCGGGCAGGTCCTGAGCAGCTCCTCCCCGGACCGCGGACCAGGGCGCTCGCCGCCGTCCCGGCCCCCCGCCGACGCGGCGGCCGGCCGGGACGTCCGGAGCTACCGCCCCGCCCCGGAACCGTCCGTGCCGGGCTGCTCGTGGATCACGAGCACCGGGCACGACGCGTGCGCGACGCAGGCGGCGCTCACGGAGCCCATGAGCAGTCCCCGGAACCCGCCGTGACCCCGGCGCCCGACGACGAGCATCGTGGCGTCCTCGCTCTCCTGCACCAGGACCTTGGACGGGTGGCCGAAGACCACGGACGTGCTCAGCCCGGCCGGCACGTCCTCCCCGAACGCCTCGCGGACCGTGTCGTCGACCTGCTTCCGGGTGACCTCGTCGAAGTTGTCGCTGCCCAGGGGGACGTATCCGGCGTACTCGGGCGGATAGTCCCACGCCCCCACCGCCCTGATCCCCGCCCCGAGGGCCGGCGCCGTCCGGGCCGCCCAGCGCAGTGCCTGCACGGACTGCGGTGAGCCGTCGACCCCGACGACGATCGATGCTGCGGTTGCCTCGCCCATGTCAGCCCCTCACCCCGCCTGCTCGCCGTCCGCCGCCTGTCCGGCCGCGCCGCTCTTCCCGACCCCGACCGCCGGCTCCGGCAGGACGAGCACGGGGCAGGGCGCGTGGGCCACGCAGGCGGAGCTCACCGAGCCCATCAGCAGTCCCTTGAACCCGCCGTGACCCCGGCGTCCCACCACGAGCACGGCGGCGTCCTCGCTGTGGCGCATCAGCACCTTGGAGGGGTGGCCGAACTCCACCACGGTGCTCAGCCCGGCCGGCACGTCGTCCCCGAAGGCCTCCTGGACCGCCCGCTCCACGCGCTTCCGGGCGAGCTCGTCGAAGTTGTCGTCCTTGAAGTGGACGAAGCCGACGTACTCGGGCGGGTTCTCCCACGCCCCCACCGCCGTGATGTGCGCCCCGTAGGCCGGCGCGAGCCGCGCCGCCCAGCGCAGCGCCGCCACGGAGTGCGGGGACCCGTCGACCCCCACCACGATCACTGCTTCCGCTCGCTGCTCCATGTTCCGCCCCTCGCTGTGCCGACGCCGGTGGTCCGTGCCCAGTATTCCAGAGCGGGGGGCCCAGCGGTCAGAGATGCGACAGGATGACCGAGCTCCGCGTGTGGTTGACGCCCTTCCAGTCCCGGATCCGGACCATGACGTCCTCGAGGTGGGTGGTGTTCTCCGCACGGATGAGGAAGATCCCGTCCGCCTCGCCGGTGACGGTGTAGCCGTCGGTCACCTCGGGGATGCCGGCCGCCATCGTGCGCATCATCGACGGGGACAGGCCGCCGTCGCAGTGCAGCTCCACGAAGGCCTGGATGTTCCACCCCAGGACGGACTGGTCGATCTCCGCCGTGAAGCGCTTGACCGCCCCGCTCTGCTGCAGGACGTCGACCCGCCGCTTCACCGCCGGGGCCGACAGACCGACCCTGTTCCCGATCGCGGCGTAGCTCCGACGGCTGTCCTGAATCAGCGACGCAATGATCTGTCGGTCAATATCGTCTATACGCAACGTTCTGCCCCTTTTGCGATGCCTTTGCGATTGGATGAATCAATATGAGCCCGTTAGACTTTAGATGTCAACCGAGGCACCGCGTCCTGCCGCTCGACACCGCGCCCCCGCCTCGGAACTCCTGACCTCCACGCACGAACCACCTCGCACCGACCCCAGAAAGCTGGCTGCTCTCATGACCTTCCTCTTCGTCTTCGGACTCCCCGCCGTCCTGTTCACCGCCGTCGGCCACGCCGCCGCGCCGGCCCGCGCCGCTTCCACCGGCGGCGCCTTCCGCACGCTGGGTGCCGACCTGGTGCGCGGCCTGCGCGTCTGCGCCATGACCTCCCCGCAGTACGTGACGGCGGGCGCGTCCTCCGCTCGCTGAGCCGACAGCACCGTCGAGCGGCGTCCACGTCGCTCCGGTGCTGCAGACGGCCCGGTCCCCTCGCCCCGATGCGTCGCCGCGAGGGGACCGGGCCGTCTTGCGTTAACTTTTTGTTGCCACGACAAGATCGCTCTTTCGGCCACAAGCGTGTCTGTTGCCAACGGGCTGTCCACGGGGTGTAGTTAGCGGATGGAGATCTTGCAAGCGGTACCCATGACCACCGTGGCCGAGGACGTCGAGTGGTTGGCGGCCATCGACGAGGCCATCAACGCGGCGTTCGCCCCCATCACCGACGTCTTTTCGACCATCGTCTTCTATCCGATCACCATCGCGGGCGTCAGCTTCCCGTTCGTGGTGGCCTGGCTCATCGCGGCCGGCGTGATCTTCACCGTCTACTTCGGCTTCATCCAGTTCCGGGGTCTCAAGGTGTCCTGGGACGTGGTGCGGGGCAAGTTCTCGTCCAAGGACGATCCCGGTGAGGTGCCGCACTTCCAGGCGCTGACCTCCGCGCTCTCCGGCACGGTCGGACTCGGCAACATCGCCGGCGTGGGCGCGGCGATGGCCCTCGGCGGCCCCGGTGCCACCTTCTGGATGATCCTGGCCGGCCTGCTCGGCATGGCCACCAAGTTCGCGGAGTGCACCCTCGGCGTGAAGTACCGCGAGGTCCACGAGGACGGCACCGTCAGCGGTGGCCCGTTCCGGTACCTGCTCGTGGCGTACGGCAGGTTCGGCAGCGTCGTCGCCAAGATCTTCACCGGCATCTTCGCCGTCGCGATCCTCCTCTTCGGCGCGGCCGGCGGCAACATGTTCCAGGCCAACCAGACGTTCGCGCAGGCGCGGAACGTGACGGGCGGCCCCGACGGCCTGCTCGGCAGCGCCGGGGCGGCCCTCATCTTCGGGCTGGTCCTCGCGGCCTTCGTGGGGCTGGTCATCATCGGCGGCATCAAGTCCATCGGCGCCACCACGAGCAAGCTCGTCCCCGCCATGGCCGCCGTCTACATCGCGGCGTGCCTGATCGTCATCCTCGTCAACTTCGGCCAGGTGCCCGCGGCGATGGCCGCCATCGTCGACGGCGCGTTCTCCCCCGAGGGCATGGCCGGCGGCGTCCTGGGCGTCATGATCGTCGGGTTCCAGCGCGCGGCGTTCTCCAACGAGGCCGGCCTCGGCTCCGCCCCGATCGCCCACTCGGCCGTGAAGACCCGCCGCCCGGTGAGCGAGGGCTTCGTGGCGATGTTCGAGCCCTTCGTGGACACCGTGATCATCTGCACCATGACGGCCCTGGCCATCATCATCGCCGGTGCCCCGAGCCTGCAGGCCGGGATCGACCAGGTGCAGGCCGGCGACGGCGCCCCGGACGGTGTCATCCTCACCTCGGACGCCTTCGCCACGGTCCTCCCCTGGTTCCCGATCGTCCTGGCCATCGCCGTGATCCTGTTCGCGTTCTCCACCCTGATCACCTGGTTCTACTACGGCCTCAAGGCGTGGGAGTTCCTGTTCGGGCGCAGCCGGATCAGCGACAACATCTTCCGCTTCATCTACCTGTTCTTCACCGTCGCCGGCACCGTCCTGACCTTCAGCGAGGTCATCGCCTTCGCCGACGCGGCGCTGTTCGTCTGCGGCTTCGTCAACCTGCTGGGCGTCTACTTCCTGCTGCCCGTCATCAAGAAGGAGATGAAGGAGTACCTCGCCGACCGCAAGAGCGGCAAGCTCCACATCCTCGGCAACGAGCCGACCGACGGCTCCACCGCCGTGCGCCCCAAGGCGTAGTCACACCACCACGCCGCACGCGGCACGCGCCCGGTCCTCGTCCCGAGGGCCGGGCGTCGCCGTGCCGGGACCCGGACCAGCCGGGGTCCTCCCGGGTTGGACGACGGGGCGCCGACCGGACGATCGTGCGGTGCTGCTCGCCGGCGGAGCGCTACCGGTCCGCGGCCCCGGCGCCGTCGGGACCGGGCGCCGGCTGCGGATCGCGCCGCGACCGGCGCCAGGTGAGCACACCCACGACCACCACGACCGCCCAGGACGCGGCGACGGCCCCCAGGGCCGGCCACGACGGCCGGGAGGTGAAGGCTCCCACGGCGGCGAAGCTGACCTGTCCCGGCATCCCGCCGAGCAGGGTGGCGGCGAGGTAGTCGCGCTGCGGGATGCGCACGAGCCCCGCCCCGTAGCTGAGGGTCCAGTTGGGCAGGACCGGACGGAGGACGAGCACCGTGAGGAAGCCCTTGCCGACGAGCTTGCGCTCGACCACGGCGACACGGCTGCCCGCGAGCCGGTACAGGGCGTCACGGCCGAGGAACCGGGCGAGCCAGTACCCCAGCCACGCTCCGGCTGTGGTGGCGACGACGCCGACCACGCTGCCCTGGGCCATGCCGAAGAGGAAGCCCCCCGACACGGCCATGATCGTCACGGGCACCGGAGAGGCCGCCACGAGGACGAACACCCCGGCGAACACGAAGGGGCCCCACATGCCGAAGTCCTCGACGAAGGCCCGGATCTCCCCCACCGTGGGCAGCTCGTGACCGATGAGGTACCAGACGGCCACGGCCAGCAGCAGCAGGAGCACCCCGCCCTTGAGCGCGCTGACCCAGGCCGGCCGCGGGTCGGGACCGGGGGCCACCGGGTCCCGCCCAGGTTCGGTGCTCACGAGAGCCACTGTACCGACCGCCGCCGCGCGCACGGCGGTGGGTGCCGGCCCTCCGGCCGGCTCGGATAGTCTGCCCGCATGACGCAGGCTCCCGACACCCGCACCACGGCACTGACCCGGCGGCTGACCGCCCCGAACCCGGGTCCCATGACCTTGGACGGCACCAACTCGTGGTTGATCGGGGCGCCGGGGCAGCAGGGCGTCGTCGTCGTGGACCCCGGCCCGGCCGACCGCGGCCACCTCGCCGTCCTGGCGGCGGCGGGACGCACCGTGCTGACGCTGATCACGCACCGCCACGCCGACCACACCGAGGCCGTCGACGACTTCCACGCCCTCACCGGCGCGCCCGTGCGCGCCTTCCTGCCGGAGTTCTGCCGCGACGCGGCCCCGCTGGTGGACCGCGAGACGATCGAGGCGGCCGGCTGCCGGATCCGGGTGCTCCACACGCCCGGGCACACCTCCGACTCGGTGAGCTTCCACCTGCCGGACGACGCCCCGGCCGCGGACGCGGACAGCGCCCGCGCCCCGCGCGTCACGGGCTCGGTCCTCACGGGCGACACGATCCTGGGCCGGGGCACCACGATGCTCGACCACCCGGACGGGAGCCTGGGTGACTACCTGCGCTCGCTGCAGCGCCTGGCGGTGCTGGGCGACGCGCTGGTGCTGCCGGCGCACGCGGACGTGCGCGAGAACGTGGAGGCGGTGTGCGAGGAGATCCTCGAGCACCGCATGGAGCGTCTCGCCGAGGTCCGGGAGGCCCTGCGGGCCCTGGGCCGCGCCGCGAGCCTCGAGGCGATCACGGCGCGGATCTACGCCGACGTCCCGGCGCACGTGCTGCCCGCAGCCCGCAGCTCGGTGGGCGCGCAGCTGGCCTACCTCGGTTTCTGAGACCGGACCCGCCGGCCCCGTCCCCAGCGGGAGCCCCGGGCGGCCGCGCCCAGGGTGCGGGCGCCCACGGTGCGGGTACTCGGGGTGCGGATACCCGGGGTGCCGGCGCTCAGGGTGCCGGCGCGAGGGCCTCCCCGGCGACCCCCGCCTCGCCGTAGGTCGGCTCGCGGCGCTTGAGCCAGCCGATCACGGCGTAGGTCCCCGGCATGACCAGCACCTCGACGAGGACCTTGTACACGTAGCCCACCACCACGTAGTTGAGGAAGTCGCCCAGCGTGGTGATGCCGATGACCGGAGCCGCCACCGTGCAGAAGATCACCGTGTCGACGAGCTCGCCCACGAGGGTCGAGCCGATGAGCCGGGCCCACAGGTGCTTCTCCCGCGTGCGCGCCTTGATCCTGACCATCACGAAGGCGTTGAGCAGCTGCCCCGCCAGGTAGCCCAGCAGGGAGCCGGCCACGATCAGCGGGACCGGACCGAGGACCGCCTCGAAGGCCGTCTGCCCCTCGTAGAAGTCCGCGGGCGGCAGCGCGATGACGAGCCAGAACACGACCGAGGAGAACAGGCCGGCGGCGAAGGACGTGACGATGGCCCGGCGGGCGGACCGGAAGCCGTAGACCTCCGCGACGACGTCGCCCAGGACGTACGCGAGCGGAAACAGGAAGAAGCCTCCGTCGGTGATGACGGGGCCTAACGCGACGCCCTTGGTCGCGGCGACGTTGGAGAGCACCAGGACCACGCAGTAGGCCGCCACGACGAGGTCGAAGTGCGTGCGGGGCCGGCGGGCGAACCCGGCGGGGGCAGGATCGGCGGGAGAGGACACGGTGGGTCACCCATCTGTAGTGACGCGGCGCCGGTCCGCGCGGGGCGGGCGCCGTGGTTCGATCTGTGCGGTGTGCTGGGGACGGATGCGGGACGCCCGCCTGCCACCCGGGGTCCCTCCCCGGCCGCCGCGGGTCCCGTGCGGGGACCTCGTGCCGGCCGGAGGCCGTCCGACAGTCTAGCGCCGGCGGTTGGCCCCGGAAGCGGCCGGAGGCGCACAATGGCACCCATGACCGACACCTCCACCGCTTCCGCAGGCACCGCCGCGCACCCTGTCGACCAGCCGCCCGTCGCCCTGACGATCGCCGGCTCCGAGGCCACGGGCGGCGCCGGCGCGCAGGCCGATCTCAAGACCTTCCAGGAGCTCGGCGTGTTCGGCTCCCTGGCCCTCACCTGCATCGTCTCCTTCGACCCGTCCGAGGACTGGGGTCACCGCCTGTTCCCCGTGCCGCAGGACGTCCTGCGCGAGCAGCTCGAGGCGATCACGGCGGCCTACGAGCTCGACGCCGTCAAGATCGGCATGCTGGGCAGCCCCGAGACCATCGCCACCACCGCCGAGGTCCTCGCCGGGCTGGGGCCCCGGCACCTGGTCCTGGACCCGGTGCTCATCTGCAAGGGTCAGGAGCCCGGCGCCGCCCTGGACACGGACGAGGCGCTGAAGGCGAAGGTTATGCCGCTGGCCTCGTTCGTGACCCCCAACCACTTCGAGTCCCTCTCCCTCTCCGGCATGGACGAGATCAGCACGGTCGAGCACCTCGAGGAGGCCGCGCGGCGGATCCACGAGAGGTCGGGGGCCGTGGTCCTCGCCAAGGGAGGGGTCCGCCTCAGCGGCCCCGACGCCGTCGACGTCTTCTACGACGGGGCCACTCTCGAGGTGCTCTCCGAGCCGAAGGTCGGTGAGGTCCCCGTGGCCGGGGCGGGCTGCACGCTGGCGGCCGCGGTCGCCGCGGAACTGGCGAAGGGCGCCGAGCCCCTCGAGGCGGCGCGCACCGCGAAGGCGTTCGTCTCCGCCGGCATCCGGCGCCGCATCAGCTCGCGCGCCCCGTTCGACTCCCTCTGGCAGGGGGGCTCGGCCGCCGAGCGGTGAGCCCTGCCCGCCGAGGGGCGGGCCACACGGTCGGCGCGGTGGCCGGCG
>NZ_JBISWJ010000042.1:0-24348 GCF_044462225.1 Kocuria kalidii
CGCCGGCCACCGCCCTCTGCGACTCGGCCTCGGGAGAATCCGAGACGTCGCCGCTGTCCCGCACGGACGTTTCCTGGACGTTTGCCGAGACCTTGGAGCCGCGCGGGCCGAAACCGGGGAAAAGGTGGTGTCATAGTCAGACATACCGTCACCAAGGCTCAACAAAGTGTGCACAATTTGGTGACAAGCACAGATAAGGTGTCATCATGCCTCGTATTTCAGCGGCCACCAACGCCGCGCAGCGGGAGAACACCAAGCGGGCGATCCTCGACTCCTTCGGCCAGCTGCTCTACCGGCAGGGCCTCACCGGGCTGACCATGACGCACGTGGCGAAGAACGCCGGCGTGGGTCGGACCGCGGTCTACAACTACTTCGCGGACATGGGCGAACTGCTCGTGGCCTACGCACTGGACGAGACCGAGCGGTTCATGACCGATCTCCGCCACGATCTGGAGGGCGTCGCGAACCCGGTCGACCGGCTCGCCGTCTACATCCGTGCCCAGATCGAGGACCTCACCCGGCGCCACCTCCCTCCGGGCCCCACCATGCGCACCGTCCTCTCCCCGGAGGACTACCAGAAGCTCGGCGAGCACGTGGGCGAGCTGCAGGGCCTGCTGGCCGCGATCCTGCGGGACGCGATCGGCCAGGCCTACCTGCCGGCGGGCGACATCTCCGAGCTCGCCGCACTGGTCCACGGCTCCCTGACCGCGGCGGCGGACCGGGGCCAGAACTCCGACCAGGACCGGGCGGCGCGGGAGCAGCACATCCGCTCCACCGTCCGCTTCATCCAGCAGGGCCTGGGGGCGCAGTTCGACGCCGAGGGCCACCCCGTGCCGCTCGTGCCCGAGCGGCCGCCTCTCAGCGCCGCGTCCTGACCGGGCTCCGCTCGGCCCCCGACCTCGCCCCCGTTCCCGGGGCGAGGTCGAGCACGCGCGCGTGCATCACCGTGCGGTGGTGCAGCGCGGTCCGCAGCGCCCGGTGCAGCCCGTCCTCCAGGTAGAGGTCCCCGTCCCACCGGACCACGTGCGGGAAGAGGTCGCCGTAGAACGTGGAGTCCGCGTCCAGCAGGGTGGCCAGGTCCAGGGTCGTCTTCGTGGTGATCAGCTGGTCGAGACGCACCTGGCGCGGCGCGATGCCGGACCAGTCCGACGGCGTCACGCGGCCGTGGTCCGGGTAGGGACGGGAGTCGCCCACGGCCTTGAAGATCATGCGTTCATCCTAGGGGCGGGCCCCACCGGGCCGGTCGAGCGGCCTGCCCCGCGCGTCGGCCCGGCACCCGGCCCCGCCGGGGAACCGGCGTGGCCCCGGCGCCCCGTGGCCACGGAGCCCCGGGGGTCGGCCAGGGCCTGCGGGGGCCTCCGTCGTGCGCGCCGGAGGAGATCAGGTCCGGGTCACCGTGTCTTTCCCGCTGCGGGAGTCGAGGTCGATGCGCCCGTCCGTGAACTTCTGGGACCAGCCGGTGCGGGTGCGGTGCTCGTCCGTGGTGGGATAGCCCAGGCCCCGCTGGCGGTCCAGCGCGGCCCACTGCCTGCCGATGGCGGTGTGCTCCTTGACGACCCTCGCCCCGGTGGCCGGCGAGAAGATGATCGTGGTCCGCCTGCCGCCGGCGCTGAAGAGCTGGAAGCTGCCGCCGTCGGCCAGCGTCGCCACGCCGCCGATCGGCGCACCGAACGTGCCGGCGTAGCCGTCGGCGGCGAACCTGTCGCCGATCGCCTCGCCGTAGGTCACCGCGTGGGTGCCGGTGGCCGCGGACGAGTAGAGCGCCCTGCCCTTGCCGTCGGCGCCGAGGAAGCGCTGGTAGACCGATCCGTGGCCGGAGCCGTACTGGGCGCTGACCGGCTTCGCCCAGGAGGACCCGCCCAGGGCTCTCCAGGTGGACCCGATCGCACCGGTGACCGTGAAGCCGTTGGCCCCGGTGCTCTCCTGAGGGGCAGGAGCAGGGGCAGGAGCAGGGGCAGGAGCAGGGGCCGGTGCAGGAGCCGGTGCCGGTGCAGGGGCCGGTGCAGGGGCCGGTGCCGGAGCCGGAGCGGGAGCCGGTGCCGGAGCGGGAGCAGGGGTCGGAGCAGGTGTCGGGGCGGGGGCCGGGGGAAGGGTGGTCCCGGTGCCGGAGTAGAGGCGGTCGACGTCGTCGCCGACCAGGTCGGCGAGGTCGTAGTCGGTGTGGTGGAGCCCGGGCAGCACCACGCGGTCGGCCTGGGGGAAACCGGCCTTCTGATAGGCGGCCGCGCCCTTGCCCGCCGCCTCCAGCGCGGACCAGGTGGACGGCTGCGTGGCACCGTAGCCGTCGAGGGACCCGACGTACCACGTGGGGTCCGTGGCCCTCAGCACGGCGTCCGGGACGCTTTCGAGCCGGCCGTTGTAGACGCCGCCCCCGCCGATGAGGGTCGACCCGCCGCCGCGGATCCAGCCGGCGCGGTCGGAGAGTACCTCGGTGGAGATGAACTCGGCGCCGCCGGAGTATCCGGCCAGGTGGACGCGGGTCGGGTCGACGCGCTGCTCGGCGACGATCCTGGCGGCGAGGGCGCGGAACCAGTCCCCGGCCGCCTCGCTGTCGGCGGTCCAGGATCGGTTCGCCGGGGCGACCGGGACGACGAGGATCATGTTCCTCGCCGCGGCCCGGGCCGCCATGGTTTTGAGCATCGACGCGGTGGGGCGCTGGGCGTGGTACTGGCCGTCGCCGTCGAAGTAGAACACCACGCCGACGGTCCTGGAGCGGTCCACGCCGTCGTCGTACAGGTGGTACTGGGAGGAGACCCCGGCCGCGGCGTACGGGGTGCCGGTCGTCGAGGCGTGGGCCGGGGCGGCGGTGCCGACCACCGTTCCGGCCAGTATCGCGCCGACCAGCACGGCGGGGAGAGCGGCGGAGGGCAGGGGGAATGAGCGCAGCTTCACGGGGACCTCTTGGGGGGAGAGAGGAACGGGGGGAGCGCAGCCGGGGGGCGGCCGCAGGTGTGGCGGAACAGCCCGTCCCGTCACAGCAGCAGGTTATTGCATTAGCAAATACGAAGGGGAGGAACGGCGTAAGATGACGCCGTACTCCTGTCCCGCTCCCTTCCCCCGGAGAGACCACCCCCATGCACGTCCGCTCCCTGGCCCTGGCCGCCCTGCTCCTCCTGGCACCCGCCCCGGTGGCGGCGCACGCCGCCGAGACCACCACGCCGCCCGCGCCCGTCGCAGGGTCCCCCGCCGACGTCCCGGCGCCCGGGCCCCCTGAGGGCGACGAACCGGTCGGCGCGGCGGAGCCCCCGCCGGAGACCGGCCCGGCCGGTGACCCCGCCACCACCCCCGGCTCCGGTGCGACCCCCGCACCGGACGGCGGCGGCCCGCCGCCGGGAGACCGGCCCGCCCCGGTTCCCGGGGGGCAGACCGCACCGGAGGGTGCACCGGCTGGTGCACCGGAGACCGCCGCTCCCGGCGCGCCGTCGGACCGTCCCGCGGATCCGGACGCGGCGCAGCCCGCCGACCTGGTGCACACCTCCGTCGTCGGCCCCGCCGTCCCGGCGGCCCACGGGCCCGGCTCCGGTGCGCTGCTGCGGCCGGCGCCCCCGCTCCGGGCGCAGGTCCAGCCCGGGCAGCAGCAGGTGCCCCCGGGGACGCTCACCCGGATCGCGCCGGGGACGGTGACCCGGGTTCCCGCACGGGACCCGGCCGCGGACTCCTCCACGACGGCGTGGGGGCTGGGGCTGTCCGCGGTGGTCGCCGCGGCGGCGGCCGGCACCGCCGTCCACCGCGCCCGGGCACGTCGCGCCGGCCCCTGAGCGTCCGCCGGGGCACCCGGCGGACGGACCACGAGAAAGAGCCCCGCACCGGGAGGATCTACCGGTGCGGGGCTCTTTCTGCTGGTGCGGAGGATGGGGGATTTGAACCCCCGAGGGCGTGAACCCAACACGCGTTCCAGGCGTGCGCCATAGGCCGCTAGGCGAATCCTCCAGGCGTGCACGTCGCGGCGACCTCACGGTGCCGGGACATGCGGGATCCAGCATAACCGAACCCCCGGGCATTGCCGAATCCGCGGGAACGACCGCGGATTTCGACCGGCCCCCCGCATCGGCTAGACTCCCTGACAGCCCCTCGCGTGGCGTCATCCTGTTGAACTCCCCCAGGACCGAAAGGTAGCAAGGGTAAATGGGCTCTGGCGGGTGCGCGAGGGGTCTTCTCGTCCCCGGACGGCCCGCGCCCCCAGCGCCGGCCCGTCCGGCCCGCCCGTCGGATTCCGTCGCTAAGGTGTCATCTGTGACTACCGCCCTGTACCGCCGCTATCGCCCGGAGACCTTCGAGGACGTCATCGGTCAGGAGCACGTGACCGAACCGCTGATGACGGCGCTGCGCAAGGACAGGGTCAGCCACGCCTATCTCTTCTCCGGCCCGCGCGGCTGCGGGAAGACCACCTCCGCCCGCATCCTGGCCCGCTGCCTCAACTGCGCGGAAGGACCCACGGCCACCCCGTGCGGCCGCTGCGACAGCTGCCGCGACCTGGCCCGGGACGGCGCCGGCTCGCTCGACGTGATCGAGATGGACGCGGCCAGTCACGGCGGCGTGGACCACGCCCGTGACCTGCGCGAGCGCGCCACGTTCGCGCCCGTGCGGGACCGGTTCAAGATCTTCATCATCGACGAGGCGCACATGGTGACGCGCGAGGGCTTCAACGCCCTGCTCAAGATCGTCGAGGAGCCGCCGGAGCACATCAAGTTCATCTTCGCGACCACGGAGCCGAGCAAGGTGCTCACGACCATCCGGTCGCGCACGCACCACTACCCCTTCCGCCTGGTCCCGACCGAGCCGCTGATGCACTACCTCGAGCAGCTGTGCGCCGAGGAGCGCGTCCAGGTGGCACCGGGCGTGCTCTCACTGGTGGTCCGTGCCGGCGCCGGGTCGGTGCGCGACACCCTGTCCGTGCTCGACCAGCTCATGGCGGGCTCGGACGAGCGGGGCATCGGCTACGACCTCGCCGTGGCCCTGCTCGGCTACACCCACGGCGCCCTGCTCGACGACGTGGTCGACGCCTTCGCGTCCGGGGACGCCGCCACGGTCTTCCGCGCGGTCGACCGGGTGGTGCAGACGGGACAGGACCCGCGCCGCTTCGTGGAGGACCTCCTCGAGCGGTTCCGGGACCTCATCATCGTCAACGCGGTCCCGGAGTCCGCGGGCAACATCCTGCACGGCATGCCCCAGGACCAGATCGCCCGGCTGCGCAACCAGTCGTCCCAGCTCGGGGCCGCCGAGCTGTCCCGGGCCGCGGACATCACGAACACCGCTCTGACCGAGATGACGGGGGCCACCTCGCCCCAGCTGCACCTCGAGCTGCTGTGCGCGCGCGTCCTCCTGCCCTCCTCGGAGGACACCACGCGCGGCGTCACGGCCCGAGTCGACCGCCTGGAACGGCGCCTGAGCATCGGCCGGGCCGCCGCCCCGGCCGCCGGCCAGGACGAGCCCCCGGCGGCTCCTGCGCCGCCGGGCGTCCCCGCCGAGGCCGCCCAGGGCGCGGCCCCGGAACGCGAGGCGCGCCCCCGCCCCGAGCCCGTGACCGCCCCCACCGCGCAGCGCCCCACCGCACAGCGCCCGAGCCCGGCCGCGTCCGGCCCGGGCGGCCAGGAGCCGGACCGGCGCGACCCGGATGCACCGGGCGCCGACCGGACGGCACCGGCCCCCACGCCGCCGGCCGTCCCGGAGCAGGGCGGGCAGGGGCAGCCCGCAGCCCGGGAACGGCCCGCCCCGGCGGCGCAGCCCGCCGGCACGCAGCAGCCCGCGGGCACGGCACACGGCTCCGGCACGGCACAGTCCACCGGCACGCAGCAGCCCGCGGGCACGGGGCAGTCACCCGCCCGGGACGTGCCGGGCGGCAGCGACCCGGGCGGCAACGAGATCGACCTGCTGCGCGCCTCCTGGCCGGAGATCGTGAACGCGCTCGCGGACATCCGCCGGGTCGCCTGGTTCACGGTCCAGCGGGGGACGCCGCAGTCCTTCGACGGCAAGGTCCTGCGCATCATGTTCGACGCCGAGGGCGACCTCATGAACTTCCCGCGCTTCGAGGACGACCTGCGGCAGGCGGTGCAGCAGATCCTCGGCATCGACTGCCGTGCGGAGGCCGTCCCCCCGGGCGGCGGGCACGGCCGCGGCGGCGGGACCCCGCGCGGACCGGCGCCGTCGACGCGCCCGCCCGGTCGCCCGGACGATCCACGGCCCGAGGCCGGCGGGCCCCGTCCCGAGCCGACCGCACCCGACGCACGGGCTGCCGGAGGCGCGGACCCCGGGGACCGGGACCGGCAGGGAGGTCCGCGCGGCCGGGAGGGGCGGCCGGCTCCGTCCCGCGCCGCGGACACGACCGACGACCCGGCACCGGCACCCGCTGCGGAGCCGGACGGGGACGCGCCGTCCCGGACCGGGGCCCGCGACGGACAGGACCCGTGGACCGCGCACGGCCGGCCCGCCACGGACGCGCCGCCGGAGTGGACGGATCCCGCATGGGCCGAGGAGCCGGTGCACACCTGGTCCGTGGCGACCATCCCGCAGGGCGGCGCGCGCCCCGAGGAGACATCTGCCGAGACCCCGACCGGGTCCCCGCCCCAGCAGCCCCCGGCGCCGCGCACCGACGAGGAGCCGGCTCCGGACCGCCCCGCGGACCGGGCACCGGTGCGTGCCCCCGGGAACCCTGCCGTTCCGCAGGCTCCCGGGCAGGCCGCACCGCAGTCGGCTCCGCAGCGCAGCCCGCGGCGCCCCGACCCCGGGGCGACCGGGCACCCGGCCCCCGCCTCCACCGGGGGCGCGGCCGGGCCGCGGGACCCGGACGTCCCCCCGTCCGACGACGACGTCCCGCCGCCCGATGAGCCCCCGTACCCGGACGAGCCGCCGTACCCGGACGAGCCGCCCTACCCCGACGGAGCCGGTGATCCGGACGAGGCGCCCCCGGAGCAGTGGCGGCCGGCGCCGCCCGCACGGCAGGACCCCGATGCCGGGACCGCGCGTGCTCCGCACCGCGGCCACGAGCCCGCCAGAACTGCCGGAGCGACCCCGGGGCCGCCCGCACGCCCGGCCGGGCCCACCACTGCCCCGGCGGCTGCCGCGAGCACGGCCGCGCCGGCCCCTCCCCGACCTGCGCCCCCGGAGCCGACCCCGGAGGCCGACGCGGACCGCGGTGCCCGGCTGAGCTTCCGCGAACGCCACGCCGCGGCCATCGCCGCCGGGCGGAAGGCCCCCGGCTCCCCGCCGGCCGCGCCGGAGAGCGGCGTAGAATGGGACGACTCCTTCGTGCCCAGCTCGGACGACGAGGCGCTCGAGGACTCCACCCTCTACGGCCGCGCCGCGATCGAACGGCTCCTCGGAGGCATGCTGATCGAGGAGCGGGACCTCCACACCGGGGAGTGAGCCCGGGAGCCGGGGCACCGTCGACACCGGCACCCGGTGACGTCGTGGCCGAGGACGAGCGAGAGGGCCGCGAACCGGCCCGGGAATCGAGGAGAACGTGTACGAAGGCGCTGTTCAGGATCTGATCGACGAGCTGGGCCGGTTGCCCGGCGTCGGGCCGAAGTCCGCGCAGCGGATCGCGTTCCACCTCCTCGACGCCGACAAGGAGGAGGTCCGGCGCCTGGCCGACGCCATGACGGCGGTCAAGGACAAGGTGAAGTTCTGCCGGATCTGCGGCAACGTGTCCGAGCTGGACGAGTGCGCCATCTGCCGCGACGCCCGCCGCGACGACAGCGTCATCTGCGTGGTGGAGGAGTCGAAGGACGTCATGGCCATCGAGCGCACCCGCAGCTTCCGCGGCCGGTACCACGTGCTCGGCGGCGCCATCAGCCCCATCCAGGGCATCGGCCCCGACCAGCTGCGCATCCGCGAGCTCATGACGCGGCTCTCCGGCGACACCGTCCAGGAGGTCGTGCTCGCCACCGACCCGAACCTCGAGGGCGAGGCCACCGCCACCTACCTCTCCCGCATGCTCAAGACCCTGGGGATCCGCGTCACGCGCCTGGCCTCCGGGCTTCCCGTGGGCGGTGACCTCGAGTACGCCGACGAGGTGACCCTGGGCCGGGCGTTCGAGGGCCGGACGGTCGTCGCCTGACGCACCCGCGCTACGATGTCCTGGTGCCCTGCCGCGGGGAGCAGGCGCACGGACCGGGGCCGGATGCCGCCCCGGCCACCCTCGACCACAGGAGTTCGGACCCATGAGCCTGATCGTGCAGAAGTTCGGTGGATCCTCCGTCGCGGACGCCGACGGCATCCGCCGCGTTGCACGGCGGATCGTCGAGACGCGCAACCGGGGCCACGACGTCGTCGTCGTCGTCTCCGCGATGGGCGACACCACGGACGAGCTCCTGGACCTCGCCAACGAGGTCACCCGCAAGCCGCCGGCCCGCGAGCTCGACATGCTGCTCACCGCGGGCGAGCGCATCTCGATGGCCCTGCTGGCCATGGCGGTGTCCGGGATGGGCGCCCCGGCGCAGTCCTTCACCGGCTCGCAGGCCGGGATGGTCACGGACGGCGCGCACGGCGCGGCCCTGCTCGTGGAGGTGAACCCGCGGCGCGTGCGCGAGTCCCTCGACCAGGGCAACATCGCGATCATCGCCGGCTTCCAGGGCGTGCACCGCTCCACCAGGGACATCACCACCCTGGGCCGCGGCGGCTCGGACACCACCGCCGTGGCCCTGGCCGCCGCCCTGGACGCCGACGTCTGCGAGATCTACTCCGACGTGGACGGAGTGTTCACCGCCGACCCCCGCATCGCGCCGAAGGCCCGCAAGCTGGACGTGGTCAGCAGCGAGGAGATGCTCGAGCTCGCCGCCAACGGCGCGAAGATCCTGCACCTGCGCTGCGTCGAGTACGCCCGCCGCTTCGGCGTGAAGCTGCACGTCCGTTCGTCCTTCAGCCACAACGAGGGCACCTGGGTCATCCCGGGCCCCGAGGACGCCGTCACCTCCCCGAAGGAGATCCCGTTGGAACAGCCGCTCATCGCCGGCATCGCCCACGACCGCACCCAGGCGAAGGTCACCGTCGTCGGGGTGCCGGACAAGCCCGGCATCGCCGCCCGGATCTTCCGCCTGCTCGCCGAGGCGAAGGTCAACGTGGACATGATCGTGCAGAACATCTCCACCGGGGACGACCCCCTGACGGACCTCTCCTTCACGGTCGACGAGTCCCAGGGCGACCTGGCCATGAGCCTGCTCCGCGCCGCCGAGGAGAAGATCGGCTACGCCGGCCTGGAGTACGACGACGAGGTCGGCAAGCTCTCCCTGGTGGGCGCCGGCATGAAGTCGAACCCCGGGGTGACGTTCACGTTCTTCGAAGCGCTCGCGGCCGCGAACATCAACATCGACATGATCTCGACGTCGGAGGTGCGGATCTCGGTGGTCACGGCCGCCGAGCGCCTCGACGAGGCCGTGCGCGTGGTGCACCACGCCTTCGGCCTGGACTCCGACGAGGAGGCCACGGTCTACGCGGGAACCGGCCGCTGACCGTCGTGCCGTGCTCCACCGGCCCGTCGACGACGGGACGGGTCCCGTGACCCGCCCCGTCGTCGTCCTGCCCCGCGAGGAGTGGGCACCGCGTGCGCACGCCCACGAACGGCGGGCGGCGGCCTGCGCGGACCCCTTCGTGGCCCGCCGCCACCGCGGCGCGAAGCACCCGGTCGAGGACTTCCTGTTCACCTACTACACGCTCAAGCCCGCGCAGCTGAAGCGCTGGCACCCCGGGGCGGGCACCGTGCTGCTGGACGCCGCCGAGCGGGAGCGGGAGAAGTTCTACCGGCCCCTCACCGGCCCCGAGCTCGCGGCCCTCGGCCTCGGCGCGGACGCGGGGGCGGTCGTGGTCGACGACGCCTCCTTCCGGGAGCGGCGCGGCGCCGCCGTGGACTTCACCCGGGCGGTCCTGGGCGCGCACGCGCGGAACAGGGGCTTCTTCGGCTGCTTCGGCCTGCACGAGTGGGCGATGGCCTACCGCTCGGAGGAGAACGGTCTCCGCCACGAACAGCTGGAGCTGCGCCTCGGGGCGGCGGGCACGGACGCCGTGGTGGAGTCCGCGCGGATCCGGTGCACCCACTTCGACGCGTTCCGGTTCTTCCAGCCCCAGGCCGTGCCGCTCAACGAGCTGCAGCCGACGCGGGAGACGCAGCGCCGGACGGAGCAGCCGGGCTGCCTGCACGCCACCATGGACCTCTACAAGTGGGCGTACAAGCTCGTCCCGACGATCCCGTCCGAACTCCTGATGGACTGCTTCGACCTGGCGTGGGACGTGCGGGAGACGGACATGCGGGCCGCGCCCTACGACCTCACCGGCTGGGGCCTCGAGCCCGTGCGGATCGAGACCCCCGAGGGCAAGGCCGAGTACGTGCGCCGGCAGCGGGAGTTCGCCCGCCGCGCGGAGCCGCTGCGCCGCCGGCTCGGCGCGGCACTCGACGTCCTCGATCCGGAGCGCACCACCGACGGGGCCGCGGCGTGAGCGGTCCCGGGAGGTCCGCGGGCGGCTGGGAGCGGATCGTGGAGGCCGTCGCCGTGCCGGCGCCGCTCGACTTCGTGACCGCCCCGTCCCGCGACGGCCAGGTGCTGGTCACCCGCGACGCCGGGGGCGCCCTGCACGTCCTGCGCAACACCTGCACGCACCAGCAGGCCACCGTGTGCCGGGAGGCCGGCGGGCGCGCCGAGACGTTCGAGTGCCCCAACCACTTCTGGGTCTTCGCGCCCGACGGCAGGTTCGTGGGATCCCGCCTGGCCCTGGCCGCCGGCCGGGAGGCGCCCCCGGACCCCGCCAAGGACCTGGCGGCGGCGGAGGTCGACGTGGTGGACGGCTGGGTCGTGGCCCGGTTCCGCTGACTCAGCCGCCGGGCCTCGGGGCGGGGACGTCGGGGTCCGGCGCCTCCCGTCCGGCCAGCCACGCCTGGACGTCCGTCAGCCGGATCCGGCGGTGCGTGCCCCGGTACTGCACGGGGATCACCCCCTGGGTCGTGAGGTTGCGCAGGTAGGTGGAGGAGATCCCGGCGAGCGCGGCCGCCTGGGACGTGGTGAGCAGCTCCTCGGCGGACGTCACCGTGACGGCCTCGCCGTGGGTGAGGCGGGACAGGAGGTCGACGACGGCCTCGCGCGCGCCCTCGGGCAGGCGCAGGGAGGTGCCGTCCACGAAGATCGTCACGTCGCGGGACGCGAGGGCCTCCGCCAGGCGCTCGGCGTCCCGCCCGCTCAGTCCGGGGGTGGTCGTCGGGAGTCGGTGGGTCATGGGCCCATTCTTCCAGCACCGCCGGGGTCAGCGGCCCTCGGGCGCCCCGGTCAGGACCGGGCCCTGTCCTCCAGCGTGAGCGCGGCCGTGAGCAGCGCCAGGTGGCTCAGGGCCTGCGGGAAGTTCCCGAGGAACGAGCAGTCCTCGGGGTCGATCATCTCGGTGTAGAGACCCAGGTCGCTGCCCAGGGCGAGCATCTCGTCCATGAGCCGGACGGCCTCCTCCCGACGGCCGACGTGGGCCAGTGCGCAGACGGCCCAGAACGAGCAGGCGACGAACGCCCCCTCCTCGTGCTGCATCCCGCTGTAGCGGTGGAGCAGGGGGCCGGTCCCGAGCTCCTCCCGCAGGGCGTCGACGGTCGAGCTCATCCGGGCACCCCGGTCCAGGCCGCTGATGGAGTGCAGCAGCACGGACGTGTCGAGCTCGTCCGTGCCGGGGTACCAGACGTACGCGCCGCGCTCCTCGTTCCAGCACTGGTCGTCGATCCACGCGGCGATCCGGTCCCGCTCGGTCCGCCAGCGGTCGGCGCTGCCGGGGATCTGGCCGACGTCGGCCAGGTGCACCGCACGGTCCAGGCCGTGCCAGCAGCCCATCTTGGAACTCGTGTAGTGGCGGTGCTCGGGCAGCTCCCACATCCCGGCGTCGGGGCGGCGCCACAGGTCGCAGATCAGGTCCGCGACGTCGGCGAGCATCCGGCCGGTCGCGGCGTCGAGCACGTTGCCGCCGCCGACGTAGAGGTCGACCATGTCGAAGAGGTCGCCGAAGACGCCGAGCTGGAGCTGGTCGGCGGCGGCGTTGCCCGCGACCACGGGGCCGATGCCCTGCCAGCCGGGGGCCTCGAAGACCGTCATCCCCGGGTCCGGGACCGTGCCGTTGAGCCGGTTGAGGACGTGCAGCTGCGGGCTCTGCTCCCGGGCCAGGCGCAGCAGCCAGGAGACGGCGGCGTGCACGTCCTCCTGCTCGCCCAGCCGGATGAGGGAGTGCAGGGTGTAGGCGGCGTCGCGCACCCACGCGAACCGGTAGTCGTAGTTCTTGGTGCCCTCCCGGTTCTCCGGCAGGGACGTGGTGGCGGCCGCCGCGATGGAGCCCGAGGGGTCGTGACTGAGCAGCTTCAGCGTCAGGGCGCTGCGCTCGACCTCGGCCCGGTACGGCCCGTCGTAGTCGAGCAGATCGGTCCACCGCCGCCACAGGTCCAGCGTGAGCTCCGTGTTCTTGCGGATGCTCGCCGGGGAGGGCAGGCGCAGGGGCTCGCTGTGCGTGGAGACGATCGCGAGCAGGTGCTCCGTGCCCGGTCCGGTGGTGAAGCACCCGGAGATCTCCTGGTCGCCCACCGTGCACTCGCCGACGGCCTCCGAGCGGACGCCGAGGGAGACCCGGTCCACCCGCAGCACCGGCCCCTGCTCGGTGTCCTGGATCCACGGGGAGACGGTGTTGAACATGGTCCCGGGCGTGACCCGCCACGTCATGGGCACCTCGCCCGAGACCCCCTCGACCGTGCGGGCGAGCTCGTTCCACGGCAGCAGCCCGGTCGAGCCCACGTTCAGGGAGTCGGTGACCCGCACGACTCCGCCGGCGGTGGTGTAGGTGGTCTGCAGGACGTTCGTCCCCGGCACGTAGCCGCGGCTGACCTCGGACGGGCCGGCCGGGGACAGCTCCACGCAGCCGCCGTGGTCGGCGTCGAGCAGCCGCGCGAAGGCCGGCGCGGAGTCGAGGTCCGGAACGGGGTACCAGTCCACGGACCCGTCGTGGGCCACCAGCGCCACCGTCCGGCCGTCGCCGATGGCCGCGTAGGAGCGCAGCTCCACGTAGCCGTCCCGGCGGGGCGGCAGGTCGTCCAGCGTCACGACGGGCCGGGATCGGGCGCTCACGCGGTGTTCTGGCTGGCTCACGGTGCGGTCCTTCCGCGGTCTGGGGCTCGGGACGGTGCAGGCACCGTCCACCGGGCCGCACCCGGGGATCAGCACGCAGGCCACTTTATGCGGCCGGGGTCGGGTTGTCGCGTCCCGCCCGTCCGCCCGGTCCTCCGCCGGCCGCACCGCGCCGACCCGGCACGACGGCATGGATCCGCGGCGCTGGGACAACCGGTGAGCTCGGCGGACTCCGGAGGGCGGCCCGGCGGGCCGGGTTCAGCCGGCCCCGCGCCCCCACCGGAAGACGGCCAGCCAGAGCAGCACCCCGGCCAGCCCCATGGTCCCGGGCACGAGCACGGGGGACGGCCCGACGGCCCCGCTGGTCGCCGCCCACAGCTGGGCCGGGACCGACATCGAGTCCCAGACCCCGGCGTACCGCGGATCCAGCGGTCCCGCCCGCAGGTTCGCCAGGACGTGCTCGTAGACGCCGTAGGCGCTGCCCAGCACGGAGACGACGGCGGCGACCTGCACGGTGCGGGCCGTTCCGGCGGTGCGCCGCACCAGCCACGCCGCGGCGGCGAGCAGCAGCACGGCCAGCACCGCCCACGGGACCAGCTGGGCGGGTCCCTGCCAGTGCCGCAGCATCGCCAGCTCGGTCAGCGCGCCGAGGACGACGCCCGCACCCAGCAGGGTCAGCGCCCGGCGGTAGAACGGGACCAGCCGTGCGTCGCCGGGACCGGTGCCCGTGGGCTCGGACATGCTGCTCATGCTCCCCATGGGACCACGGCCCCCCGGGATCGGCCGGTATTTCGCCCGGGACGTCCCGGACCGGGTCGGCGGCCGGGACCCACCGGTCCCGGAGGGCCGGTCGGAGTGGTCCGGTCCGGCGTCCGATGTCACTCGGTCGCACCTCGGTCCTCCTGCACCAGCCGTCGCAGTGCCGAGGACAGCCCGCCGGCGTCGCGCGCGCCGGCGCGCAGGAAGACGGGGGGACGGCCGAGCGGCGCCGGGACGGTCGCGTGGCCCGGGCCCGCATACCGCCGGTTCGTCCAGACGTGCGTCCACGTCCCCGCGGGAAGGTACACCTGCGCCTCGGTGATGCCCGGTTCGGTGACGGGGTGGACGAGCACGGCATCGCCCAGGAGGTACTGGAACTGCTGGCGGGCGGCCACCGGATCGTGGGGATGGTGCAGGGCCAGGGCCCGCATCACCGGGTGGCCCGTCCGGGCGGCCTCGTCCACCAGCCGGCGCCGGTAGGGCGCCCACGCCCGGTACATCTGCACGCAGTGCCGGAAGGCGGCGAGCGTGTCCCCGTCCTGGTCGATCTGCCACGCGGCGGCCGGGTCGATGCCGTCGTGCGTGCGCATCACCGGGGTGAACGCGCTGTACTCCGCCCAGCGCAGCAGCAGCTCCTTCGAGCGCCGGAGCAGTGAGACCTCGACGCCGGTGCCCGGCAGCGTCGAACCGATGGGGGTGAAGCCGCCGATGTCGCTGTGGGTGAGGCTGAAGCCGGACATCCCGCTCGACAGGGCCCCGGTGATCGCCGACCTCAGCCCGTCGTGGGCGTCCCACGACTGGATCTGGTCGGCCATCCAGAACAGGGTCGAGAGGCCGGGACTGTGCAGGTGGCCGGAACGGTTGAAGAAGAGCCCCTCGGTGCCCAGGCCCGCCTCGTCGATCACCTCGCGGTTGATCCGGGCCCACTCCACCGGATACCGGTTGTGCCACTCCATGGGGTCGGCCCCGTCGTGCAGCACGGCGTCGAACGGAAGGGCCTCGCCGAAGTCGGCCATCCATCCGACGGCACCGCTGCCCACGAGGTTGCTCTGGATCGTGGCCTTGATCCACGCCCGGGCCGCGGGGTCGGACAGATCGAGGAGGCCGGCGGTGAAGGTGGAGTTCCTGATCCGGTAGACGTCGCCCTGCTGGTTCCTCACCAGGTAGCCCGCTCGTGCGGCCTCCGTGTAGAGCTGGTCGTACCCGGGGAGGTCGGTGAGGAAGGGGCTGACGTACAGCACCACCCTCGCCCCGAGGCGCTCGCCGATCGTCTCCCTGAGCTCGCCCCAGTCCGGGTAGTGCCGGGTGTCGAGCACCCAGTTCCACTGCACCTGCTCCCCCAGGTCGGTGGTGTTCACGCCGCCCCAGTCCTGCACCCAGAACGCGGCGACCGGCACCTGCGCCTCGGCCAGCGTGGCGGCGAGCCCTGCCACCTTGGCCGTCCCGCCCTGCGCGCAGACGACCGCGCCGTCGTGGAGCCAGTCGGGCAGCGCCCGCATCCGCCCGGTGACCTCGGTGCAGGTCTCGATCAGCTCCAGCGGCGTGCGGCCGTAGACGATCTGCCCGGTCAGGTCGGCCGTGAAGTTCTCCACCTCGACCAGGTCGTCGTCCCGCAGGTCGAACACGCAGTACTCGGTGTTCTCCAGCAGCAGCGAGCGGTTGTGGCTGGTCAGGTACTGCGGCACCGAGATCGAGGTCGTGGCCCAGTTCCCGGCGGTCCTGGGGCCGTACAGGAGGCTCACGAGCTGGGTGACGACCGGCAGTCCGCGGCCGACGCCCTGCTCCTGCACCAGAACGGGCAGGAGCCGCCCTTTCTGGTCGAGATGGGTCATCTGCGCGCCGAAGCCCCAGAACGCCTCCGTGGCGTCGGAGGCGTACCGCAGGAAGATCCGGTTGGCCTCGACCTGCGCCGTCGACGCCAGCCGGACCCGGAACCGCAACCGGCGGGGCCCGGCCCCGGAGAACGTCATCGTGTAGCCGATCGCGGTGCCGGGGACGCTGGTCAGGGTCCCCTCCAGGACGAGGGACCCCGCGCGCAGGGTGGCCGACGTGACGCTCTGCCGCGCATGGCGCACCATCAGCCGGTCGCCGACGGTGAACCCGCCGGCCGCCGTCGTGTTCTGCTCGACGACCGTCTCCGCCGTGCCCGCCTGGAGGAATCCGCCGGACGCCGGGCCCTGCCACAGCACCCGGTCCGGCTCCGCACGGTGGGAGATCCGCAGGGCCGGTGCAGCACCGGTCCGCAGGCGCAGGAGGAAGGGGCCCACCTGGTGGGTGGTCGAGGGCAGGAGCCCCGCAGCGGCCGTGTCCTCCTGCGCCGCCGCGGGTCCCGACGCCATGCGGCCCGCCGCCGCTGCCCCCGCCACCCCCAGGACGGCTCGTCGGGTGATGCCGCCGGGGCCGGTCCTCGCGTCCATGTCGCGCTCCTGTTGCTCGTGCGCCCTCGCACCTCTTCCTCCAGCGTGCACCTCCGGCACCCGCCCGGGCCAGGTCCGGCCCCGATCGGTCCCCTCCCGACCGACCCCCTCCCGCTCGGTCCCGGACCGGTCGTGCGCAGCGCGCAGCACACTCCCGGACCGTGCTGCGGTGCGGCCGGACGGCCGTGTCCGAACCGATAGAATGATCCCCGTTCGCCGGATCCCGGCCCGCTGCTCGATCCTCAGGAGTTCCCCGATGGCCCGCATTGTTGTCGACGTCATGCCCAAGCCCGAGATCCTCGACCCGCAGGGAAAGGCGATCGCCAACGAGCTGCCCCGCATCGGCCTGGACGGTTTCGCGGGCGTCCGCCAGGGCAGGCGCTTCGAGCTGACGGTCGACGGCGAGGTCACCGAGGACGCGCTGGCGCAGGCCCGCGAGGCGGCCGAGAAGCTGCTGTCCAACCCCGTGATCGAGGACGTCGTGCGCGTGGCCGTCCTCGACGAGACCGAGGAGAACTGAGCATGCCCGGCCCCGAGACCCCGCTGATCGCGGACCTCTCCGGCCCCGCGCCGGACGCCGCTCTCGCCGGCGCCCGCGTCGGCGTCGTGACCTTCCCCGGCACCCTCGACGACCGGGACGCGGCGCGGGCCGTCGTGCTCGCCGGCGGCACCCCCGTCCCCCTCTGGTACGCCGACGAGGACCTGCAGGGCGTCGACGCCGTGATCCTGCCCGGCGGCTTCTCCTACGGCGACTACCTCCGCGCCGGGGCCATCGCCCGGTTCGCGCCGCTCATGGACAGGATCGTCGGAGGGGCGAACGCCGCGGGCACCTCCGGGTCCTCCCCGCTGCCGGTCCTCGGGATCTGCAACGGCTTCCAGGTGCTCACCGAGTCGCACCTCCTGCCGGGGTCGATGATCAAGAACGAGGGCCTGAAGTTCCTGTGCCGGGACCAGCGGCTGCGTGTGGAGAACAACGCGACGGTGTGGACCACCGAGTTCGAGCAGGGCCAGGAGATCGTGGTCCCGCTCAAGAACCAGGACGGGCAGTACGTGGCGGACGAGAGGACCCTCGACGCGCTCGAGGCCGAGGGCCGTGTGGTGTTCCGCTACCTGGGGGTGAACCCGAACGGCTCCCGGCGGGACATCGCCGGGATCTCCAACGACCGCGGCAACGTGGTGGGCCTCATGCCCCACCCGGAGCACGCGGTCGAGCCCGGCTTCGGCGCGGACTCCTCCGCCCTCGGCGAGGTCGGCATGCGCGACGGCACGGACGGGCTGGGCCTGTTCGTCTCCGCCCTCAAGGCACTGGTCAAGTAAGGGACACAGAACACTCCATGAGCGACAAGCACTTCAACCTGGACACCGTCGAGCACGCGACGGCCACGCCCGACACCGAGCTGCCCTGGGCCGCGCTGGGGCTCAAGGACAACGAGTTCGAGGAGATCAAGAGGATCCTCGGCCGCCGCCCCACCGCCGCCGAGCTGGCGATGTACTCGGTCATGTGGTCCGAGCACTGCTCCTACAAGTCCTCCAAGGTCCACCTGCGACAGTTCGGCGAGAAGGTCACCGAGGAGATGCAGAAGGACCTGCTGGTCGGCATCGGCGAGAACGCCGGTGTCACCGACCTCGGGGACGGCTGGGCCGTGACCTTCAAGATCGAGTCCCACAACCACCCGTCCTACGTGGAGCCCTACCAGGGCGCGGCCACGGGCGTGGGCGGGATCGTGCGGGACATCATCTCGATGGGCGCCCGCCCCGTGGCGGTCATGGACCCGCTGCGCTTCGGCGCGATCGACCACCCGGACACCGCGCGCGTGGTCCACGGCGTGGTCGCGGGCGTGGGCGGCTACGGCAACTCCCTGGGCCTGCCCAACATCGGCGGCGAGGTGGTCTTCGACTCCGTCTACCAGGGCAACCCGCTCGTCAACGCCCTGGCGGTGGGCGTGATGCGGCACGAGGATATCCGCCTGGCCAACGCCTCCGGCGTCGGCAACAGGGTGGTCCTGTTCGGCGCCCGCACGGGCGGCGACGGCATCGGCGGCGCCTCCGTGCTCGCCTCCGAGTCCTTCGACGACGCCAAGCCCTCCAAGCGGCCGGCCGTCCAGGTGGGCGACCCGTTCGCGGAAAAGGTGCTCATCGAGTGCTGCCTCGAGCTCTTCAAGGGCTCCCTCGTGGAGGGCATCCAGGACCTGGGTGCCGCGGGGATCTCGTGCGCCACCTCGGAGCTGGCCTCCAACGGCGAGGGCGGGATGCACGTGGACCTCACCCGGGTGCTGCTGCGCGATCCCACCCTGACCCCGGGCGAGATCCTCATGTCGGAGTCCCAGGAGCGCATGATGGCGGTCGTGACCCCGGAGAAGGCCGCCGCCTTCGAGGCCGTGCTGGACAAGTGGGACGTCGAGCACTCCTGGATCGGCGAGGTCACCGGCACGGGACGGCTCGTGATCGAGTGGGACGACGAGGTCATCGTCGACGTCGACCCCCGCACCGTCGCCCACGAGGGTCCTGTCTACGACCGCCCGTACACCCGCCCCGCGGACCAGGACCGGCTCCAGGCGGACCGCTTCCCCGGGTCCCCGGCCGATGCCGGGCGGCCCTCGGGCGCGGAGCTCAGGAACGCCGTCCTCGAGCTGATGGCCTCGCCGAACCTGTGCGCCAAGAACTGGGTCACCGACCAGTACGACCGCTACGTGCAGGGCAACACCGCGATGGCGATGCCCGACGACGCCGGTGTGGTCCGGGTGGACGAGGAGACCGGCCTCGGGGTGGCGCTGTCCACCGACTGCAACGGCCGCTACGCCTTCCTGGACCCGTACGCCGGTGCGCAGCTGGCCCTGGCCGAGGCCTACCGCAACGTGGCGACCGCCGGCGCCCGCCCCGCGGCCGTCTCGGACTGCCTGAACTTCGGCTCTCCCGAGGACCCGGAGACCATGTGGCAGTTCGCCGAGGCCGTGCGCGGGCTCGCCGACGGCTGCCGGGAACTGGGCGTGCCCGTGACGGGCGGCAACGTGTCCCTCTACAACCAGACCGGCGGCGTGGCCATCCATCCCACCCCCGTGGTGGCGGTGCTGGGCGTGCTGGACGACGTCCGACGCCGCACCCCCTCGGGCTGGCGCGAGGACGGCCAGGCGATCTACCTGCTCGGCACCACCCGGGACGAGCTGGACGGCTCCGAGTGGGCGAACCTGCGCGGGCACCTCGGCGGTCTTCCCCCGGCCGTGGACCTCGCCCGGGAGAAGCTGCTCGGCGACCTGCTGATCAACATGTCCCGCGACGGCATGATCGACGCCGCGCACGACGTCGCGGAGGGCGGCCTCGCGGCGACCCTCGCCGAGATGGCGTTGCGCTTCGACGTCGGAGCCCGCATCGGGCTGGGCGAGGTGTGCGACCGGGACGGTGTGGACCTCTTCACGATGCTCTTCTCCGAGACCCAGGGACGGGCCGTCGTGGCCGTGCCGCGCAGCGAGGAAGTACGGTTCAAGGACATGTGCACCATGCGGTCCTACCCGCACACGCGGATCGGCGTGGTGGACACCGAGAACCGCGCGCTGGACGTGCAGAGCGAGTTCGGGCTCGGCCTGGACGAGCTCCGCGCGGCGCACGAGGGCACCCTGCCGAAGCACTTCGGCTGACCCCCGAGCGCCGGTCCCCCGCCGGACCGTGTCCGTCCTTCCCGGACCCCTTCCGCCCACTGTCGGCCCCGCGCACCCCGCGCATGCAGAAAGCAGCACCAGCATGACTGAAGATCTCGAGGCCCTGCGCTCCGCCCCCGTCCTGGAGACGGAACGGCTCCTGCTCCGCCCCTTCACCGCCGAGGAGCTCGACGCCGTCGCGGCGGGCGAGGCGGTGGCGCACTTCGCCCACGGATTCCCGAGCGCCGAGGACATGGACTTCGCGCGGGAGTCCCTCATGGCCGGGGGCTACTTCTTCACGGAGTCCGTGTACGCGCGGCTGGCCGTGGTGGAGAAGTCGACGGGGGAGGTCGTCGGCACGGCCGGGTTCGTGGGTCCCCCGATCGACGACGAGCTCGAGATCGTGGGATCCCTCGCCGCGGGCCGCCGGAACCGGGGGTACGCGCAGGAGGCCGTGACCGCGCTGCGGGGTGTCGCGTTCAGGGACCCCGCCGTCACCGGCATCCGGGCGAGCGTGCCCGAGGACAACGCCCCGGCCGAGCAGGTGCTCGTGGCCGCGGGCTTCGTCCGGCGCGGGACCCCGGGTCTCGAGACCGAGTACTTCCTGCCGCGCCCCGCGTAGGCCGGGCGGCGGCGAGTTCCCCGGACCCTAGACTGACGACGTGAACCCGGCCCCGTTCCCGCTCAACCACATCCCCGCGGACCTCCTCCCCGAGACCGCGACGGGCGTGGCACTGGTGCTCGGTTTCCTGATCAACCTGGTGGCCCTGGGCTGGATCCCCCACAACCGGCGGCCCTCCGTGGCCCTGGCCTGGCTGCTCGCGATCTTCCTGCTGCCCTACCTCGGGATCCTGCTGTTCATGGCCATCGGCTCCGCGAAGCTCCCGAAGAAGCGGATGGCGAGGCAGGCGAAGATGAACGACGTCATCCGCGAGAACACGCCGGCGCTGCACCTCCTGGGCAATCCCGACCAGGCGCTGCCCGAGTGGGTCGACTCCACCGCGGCGCTGAACTACAAGCTCGGCTCCCTGCCGATGGTCGGGGGCAACTCCATCGAGATCCTCACCGACAACCACGACGCCATGCGGGTCATGGCGGCCTCGGTGGACCGGGCGCAGGACTACGTCCACTTCGAGTTCTACATCGTGGCCATCGACGACGCGTCGCGCCCCCTGCTGGAGGCCCTGGTGCGCGCCCACCGACGGGGGGTGCGGGTGCGGGTGCTCATCGACCACCTCGGCTCCGTGGGCTACCCCGGGTACCGGCAGATGATCGCGCGCTTCGACGAGGCCGGGCTGCCGTGGCAGCGCATGCTGCCCGTCCGGCCCTGGAAGGGCGAGTGGCAGCGGCCCGACCTGCGCAACCACCGCAAGATCCTCGTGGTGGACGGCAACCTCGCCTACACCGGCTCGCAGAACATCATCCACCGCTCCTACAACAAGCGCAGGAACCGCCGGAAGGGCCTCGAGTGGAAGGACCTGATGATCGAGTGCACCGGCCCGGTCGTCGCCGAGCTCAACGCCCTCTTCACGAGCGACTGGTACTCCGAGACCGGCGACCTCCTCCTCGACGAGGCCACCCGTGACCTCCACGACACCCGGGGGCCGGTCTTCGCCCAGGTCGTGCCCTCCGGCCCGGGGTTCCAGACGGAGAACAACCTGCGCCTGTTCAACCACCTGATCTACAACGCGAACGAGCAGATCGTCATCGCCAGCCCGTACTTCGTGCCGGACGAGTCGCTGATGCACGCGCTGACCACCGAGGCCCAGTCCGGGGTGGACGTGCAGCTGTTCGTGGGCGAGACCTCGGACCACTTCCTCGCCCACCACGCCCAGAACTCCTACTACCAGGAGCTCGTCGAGGCGGGCGTGAAGATCTACCGGTACCGCTCCCCCACGGTGCTGCACGCCAAGTTCGTGCTCGTGGACGACTACGTGTCCGTGATCGGCTCCTCCAACATGGACGAGCGCTCGTTCGCCCTCGACCTGGAGGTCTCGGTGTTCATCGCGGACCGGGCCTTCCGGCGGCGGATGGACGCGGTGGTCGCCGAGTTCCACGAGGCCAGCACGCTCCTGGACTTCGACGCGTGGAACCGGCGGCCGCTGTGGCGCAAGTACGTCGACAACGTGGCACGGCTGACCTCGGCCCTGCTCTGAGGGCCATGCGCCGAGGAGGGCTCTGCTCGGGGGCGCTGCCCTCGGGAGAGCCCTGTCCTGAGGCGGCCGGAGCGCGCTCAGGCCTCCAGGACGCCGCGCACGATCGAGTCCCCCGAGTGCGTCGGGTCGCCGTCGATCGGCTCGTTCGAGACGTCCACGACCGGGAACTCCCCGACGTCGAGGTTCTCGGGCAGCACGAACGCGGCCTCGTCACCCGCCATCACCCCGAGGCTCACCATCCGCTGCGCGTCGGGCGCGAGCAGCCAGACCTCCTTGAACCCGTCCACGTCGGCGGGATCGGTGCGCACCACCAGCTGACGGGTCCCGTCCGGCCGCTCGTCCACCTCGGCGGAGCCGCGGGCGGTGTAGCCCTCCAGCGGCTCCAGCGCGGCGGTGGCCAGCACCGTGGGGTCCGGTTCGAGGCCGAGCCGCTGCGCGCCCCAGACCGAGACACCGCCCAGCACCATGGCCGCGGCGGCCGCGGCGGCCGCGAGCGGGAGCGGCACCCCGCGGCGGGGCCGCCGCCGGCGGGCGTCGAGGTCGACGACGGTCGCCCCGTCGCGGCGCCCGCCGTCGGCCGGCGGCCCCGCCGCGGGGTAGGCCGAGTCGGGGACGGGGCCGGGGAGGTCCTCGCGGGACGTTCCGGGGACGTCGGCCCCACCGCTGTGCCGGGAGGCCTCGAGCGGATCGGCCGCGACCGCGTCGGACAGGCCCAGCTCGGCGTGGATCGCGGCCCAGACGTGCGGTCCGGGTCCCGCCGGGGTGGGCTGACCGGCACGGCCGGCGTGCACGACGTGCTCGAGGGCCTCGAGCTCGGCCGCGCACTGCGGGCAGGCGGCGAGGTGCTCCTCGATCTGGGGGTCCCGGGCCTCACCCAGAGCCAGGAGCGTCAACGACTCCTCACTCAGGTGTGCCATGACCGTCTCCCAATCGTGTCCGTAGGTTCGTGAGGCCGCGCCTCAGGTGGCTCTTGACCGTGCCGAGGGGCAGGTCCAGGTGCTGCGCGATCTGCTGGTGCGTGAGCTCCTCGTAGAACGCCAGCGCCATGATCGTCGACCGGGGGGGTCCGAGCCGTTCGACCTCCGCCCGGACCACGAGCCGGTCCACGAGCAGGTCCGACTCCTCGTGCCGCGGTTCCCGGTCCGAGCGGGCGGCATCCGCCTGACGCCTCTCCGCGTCCCGGCCGGCGGTCCTCGCGGCGTCGGCGATGCAGTTGCGCGCGATGCCGATGAGCCAGGCGGGGGTCGAGGAGTGCTCGGGGCGGTATCCGGAACGATACTTCCACGCCCGGATGAAGACTTCCTGCACCACGTCGTCGGCGCCCGTGTCGTCGCGCAGGGCCCGGACGGCGAGTCCCCGGATGACCCCGGCGCAGTGCCGGTACGCGGCACTCAGGGCCTGCTCGTCCCCCGCGGCGAACGCGGTGTCGAGCTCGGGTCCCCATTCCGGGGGCGGCGTCGGCATCGTGTGGTGGCTCCTCGTGGGCCTGGCGTCGTCGTGGCGGGCGAGCTGGTGTCGCCCGGCCGTCTGCGTCCTGCCCAGCCTAGTGGACACCGGCCATCCGGTCATGCGCCTCGCCCCCTCCACCGCTCTAGGGCACCGGAACCGCTCTCAGCACCACGTTGTCCTCGTAGTCCCCGGTCTCCTCGAGCCACTCCCCGCCGCACGTCACGAGGTGGAGCACGGGCTCGCCGGTGCGGCGGAAGAGGTCCGCGTCCGCGAGGGACCCCTTGTGGATGTGCCGGACGGACTCGGTGCGGTAGCGCTGGACGCTGCCGTTCGCGCGCTCCACCCTGATCTCCGCCCCGGCGGGCACGTCCTGCAGCTGCGCCATCGGTGTGACCTCGGTGAGGGTGTCGACGTGGCCGGCGACGACCACGGCCCCCTCGTCCGCGCCGGGGGCCGGTCCGTACCGGTACCAGCCGAGCTCCACGTGGTTGTCCGGGATGGTCATGGCCCCGTTGTCCTCGATCCCCACCGGAACCACCGGCATGTCGATCGGGGACCCGTCCACCACCACCCGCACCGGCGGGGGGACCGTCTCGGCGGGGGCCTGGGTGGCCGGTGCGACCGGGATCTCCGCGGGGGACGCGGCGGGCTGCGCCGGGCCCGGCGCGGAGACCGGGCGGTCGAGGTCGGCGAGTGCCGGCACCGCGTCCTCGCCCTGGTACGGCCCCGCCGCCAGGGATCTCGCGGTCGGCGGCTCCCCGGCATCCGGGAGAGCGGTGACCGCCGCTGCCGCGAGCAGGGACACCGAGGCGACCGCCCCGGCACCCACCGCCGCCAAGCGACGACGACGGGTGCCGGGAGTTGTCGG
>NZ_JBISWJ010000043.1:0-2576 GCF_044462225.1 Kocuria kalidii
GCGGCCCTCCGTGCACCCGGACCGGGCCTGTCAGGACTGCTCACTACCGGCGGTTGCCCGCGACCACCCGGCGGGCACCGTAGGCCGCGCCGATCAGCCCGAGCGCACCGGCGGCCGCGAGGCCCGCGGTGAGCATCGTGCGCTGCTCCTGGGCCGCGAGACCGGACTGGCCGCCCGGCACGGCCTCGGGCGCCTGCTCCATGCCCTCCAGGGTCTGGACGGCGAGGTCCAGGTTCCCGGCCTCGAGGGAGCCCCACGCGTACACGATGTTGTGGGTGCCCTCGGCCAGCTGGAGATCCGCCGGGCCGATGACCGGCTCGGTGGTGCCCGCCGCGGCCACGGACGCGGAGACCGTGCCGGCGTCGACCGGGAGGGTCTCCTCGTTCGGGTTCTCGAGCCCGGTGATGATCGGCTGGCCGCCCGCGAGGACGTCCACGGCCGGGGCAGCGGCCACGTGCCGGACGGTCAGGTGCGACTTCCCGGCCTCGATCTCGGACATGTCGTTGGTGAACAGGGTGGCCGTCGGGTTGCCCTCGACGTCGAGGTGGGCCGCGGCCGTGTAGCTCATCCCGGTCTGCAGGTCCGCGGTGACGGGCCCGATGATCGGCTCCGAGGCGTCGGCGGCGTCGGGGGCCGTGACGGCCAGGTCGTAGCTGCCCGCGGGCAGCTCCAGCGGACCGGCCAGGGTGCCCGGCTCGAAGTCGTCGAGGGTGAGCTCGCCGTTGACGTACACGTCCACGACGGTGTCGGGGACACCGTGGAGCACGGACAGCTCCGCGTGCTCGGCGGCGAACGCCGGGCTCATGCTGAGGGCACCGGCACCGAGGCCGAGGACTGCTGCGGCGGAAAGGGTCTTGCGCATGGTAACTACTCCTTGAACAGGCTCCCTGGCGGAAGCGGAATCGACCTTGCACCCGTACTACCGCCGTGGACCCCGCCGCGGATGCAGCAGGTCACATTTTTCTCGAGAAGTTTTTCCGGACCCGTCCGGCCACGCCGTGGCCGCGCGAGGGTGCGACCCCTCGCGCGGCCCCGGCTCACTCCTCCTCGAGCGTGGAGGTCTCCTCCGGCTCGTCGAGGACGACCTCCTGGTCCTGCTCCACGAGGTCGTCGGGATTCGCCTCGAGGGAGGAGGCCTCCGAGCGCTCGGGCGCCTGCGCCGGGGCCTCGGCGTCCTGGTCGTCCATCTCCGGCCGCTCGGCGTCGATCGTCTGCTCGAGCCGGTCGGCCTCGTCGAATCCGGGTACGTCGCTCATGGTTGCCTCCTGCTTCGTCGGACCTGCGGAACCACCGGCCGCGTGACCGGTCGCGTGCGTCCGACCCTACTCGTCCGGCCCTCTGTTCCCAGCCCCCTGGAGGTCGGATAACGTGGTCTGCACCACAGGAAGCAACGCTCAACAGCAGGAGTGGTCCACCATGACGAGCCGATTCCACCGCTACGCCGAACTGTTCAGGAGCAAGGGCCCCTGGTGCACCGTGTACACGGACATCAGCACGGGAACCGTGGACTCGTTGCACGCCATCGACGTCCTTCCCGAGAACATCTGCCGGGACCTGGAGCGACAGGGGGCGAGCAAGGCCGATCTCGACGCGGTGGAGGCCGCCGTGCGTCCGGCCGGGGGCGTGCCGGACCCGGTGTGCCGGTACCTCCTGGTGCGCAACGGGACCGTGGAGATCGACGAGGTCCTCCCCGGCCCTCTCGCCGGCCGCGGTGTCGTCCGGGTGGAGGACGTCCCCGACCTCACGCCCCTGTTCCGGCACCGCCCGGACGACTTCCCCTATGTGGTCGCCGAGGTGGGCCGCGACGGCGGGGAGATCCGCCTGCAGCACGCCAGCCGTGTCCGGACCACCGACGAGCAGCAGATCGAGGGCGAGACCGAGCACCTGAAGAAGTTCCCCGGGGGCGGGTGGTCGCAGGGCCGGTGGCAGCGGCATACCGAGGACGTGTGGCGGCGCAACACCGAGCAGGTCGCCGAGCAGATCGACAAGGTCGTCGCCGAGAGCGGGGCGCAGCTGGTGGTGCTGGCGGGGGACATGCGGGCGCGGGGCCTGGTCGAGGAGCAGCTGTCCAAGGCCTCCCGGGCGATGCTGAGCATGGTCGACGCCAACACCCGCGCGGAGGGCAGCCAGTCCGCCGACCTCGACCACCAGGTCGAGGGGCGCGTCGCGGAGGTGGTGGCCCACCGTCAGCAGGAGCTGCTCGAGCGGCTCGCGGAGCAGCAGGGGCGCGCGGAGCCGACGGCGGTCTCCGGGACGGAGCCCGTCGTCTCGGCCCTGCAGCAGGCCCAGGCGGAGACGCTGCTGATCGACGACACCCGCCTGGACACGGAGCAGGAGCTCATCGCCCTGGACGCCGAGCCGTGGATCGCCGTCCAGGAGTCGGAGGCCGTGGGCGCAGGCGTGCTCGGCCGGGTCCCGGCCGACGCCGCGCTGGTGCGCGCCGCGGTGCTGACCGACGGCCGCCCAGTCTTCGTGCCGCCGGGGGCGCTGCCGCACGGCACGGACGTGGCAGCCCTGCTGCGCTGGAGCGCCGCCCCCGCGGGCTGATCCGCGGTCACGGACGGACGACGGCCCCC